>JAZFRP010000001.1:0-3138 GCA_036445715.1 Candidatus Humimicrobiaceae bacterium
CACTTGATCTTATTTTCGAAAGGAAGCGGGGATAAGTCTTAATATCCTGTTCAGGTATCTCTCCCCCTGTTGACACAAATCTTATCCGGGGATTTTTTCTCATTGCGAGTACAAGTCCGTCAAACAGTGTATCTACATCTGTCCAGGTATTGTACCCGCCTGTCCAGAGTATGACAAAATCTTTATCCCCGATCCCAGCTTCTCCCCTTATGACAGTTTTTTTATGTTCATATTCCTCAATAGGAAGTCCGCATGGAATAGTATTTGTGAAGTTATATCCTGATGTATGCCTGTTGAGCCTTCCTACGGCCCCCAGCTCTCCTATGGTAGAGTATTCCTGTCTTTTGGACACACATGAAAAAATATCTGCTTCTGTGAGTATTTTGTACTCACTGTTCCAATAGTGAAATAATGGCGTATCATCTCCATCCATATATGCCCTGGCCTGAGCTTCTGCCATCACATGCCCGAAAAGGTCAGCCCATAAGGGAACCGGTTTACCGGTTTTTGATTCCCGGCCACCCTCCCTGGCTTCTTTTAACTTAGCACCAAGATACGAGGGATAGAAAGTACAGCCGACCATACAATCAGGATCAAATTGTTCTGTGATATCCAGGAGCTTACCGGTATTTTCAAAATCATCCTTACTGAGAATATGGTACTGGAAATCAAATTTACCGTATTTATATTGTTTATGACTTTCACTTTTAAAACCGGAAGGATAGGCCGAAGGAATAGCATAATTTACCACACAGAGCCTGTGCCCCTTTTCAAGCAGGGGTTTTACAAATTGCCATGTCCTTATGCCGGTGCCATATACTTTCCTGTCATTCTCAAAAGGCATAGGGCTCATACCCAGTATAAATATTTTTTTATGGTCCATATATTTTTACTAATATCTAATATTGCAGATCAGGCTATATTATATCAATTATACTATAAGTGATTCCATCAAAATTATAGAAAATCATAAATTCATATCATCAAGGACTTTGTCTCCGGTAGCGATCCAGCGGTTTTCTATAAACCCTGGATATACCCATTCTCCAAATACCATTTGGCCGTTAGATGCACTCCTTCTTTTAAGTCAAATGCCGGCACATAACCCAGCATTTTTTTTGCTTTCGATATATCAAAGGCCCTGTCTTTCTTAAAAAAAGCAATTCTCCTCCTATATAGAGGCGGCTCTTTCTTAAGAGGCTTGTAAGCATACTCCATTAAGACAGATAAAATCTCAATTGGTTTAAAGGGAAGGTGGATCCCCGGTGGACCTACTCCAAATTCATCTGCTATGATCCCGGACAATTCATTGATCGTTGTATATCTTGCTCCGCCTATGATAAATATTTCACCTATGGAATTATCTTTTTCGGATGCCAGGATAAATCCGGAGACAAGATCATCTATATAAACCATATGATAAAGGACCTTTCCGCTTCCAAAAATATAAAATCTCTTTTTAGCGATCATCCTGAACATCTTTAAGAGCCGTAAATCCCCTGGACCGTATATGGCACAGGGTCTTATTACCGATGCAGGAAGCCCTTCGTCTCTTACGGATCTAAGGACCTCTTTTTCTGCCGCACATTTTGACTGCTGGTAAATATCATCCGGACTATACGGCGCCGTTTCATCTGAAGGAGGTTTATCTACTGAACTGACGACTCCTATCGTACTGCAATGAACAAGCCTGGAAATGCTGTACTTTATACAGGCATCTATGATATTTTTGGTCCCACCGAGATTAACATCCCAATAAGAGGCTCCGGGTAATTTTGCTTCCCTGTATGCAGCGGCTATATTAAACACTTTGTCTGTATTCTTAACCGCCCGGTTGACAGAATCCCTGTCCGAGATATCCCCTGAAATAATCTCTACTCCCAGTCTTTCAAGGAAGGCATTATTACTGGCCGGCCTTGCTAATACCTTTACCTCCGAGCCATCATCCAATAGTCTCTTGACAAGATGACTTCCGGTAAATCCTGTTCCTCCTGTAACCAGGATCTTCATCTCAGGACTCCTAACTTACACTGACTTCTTAAATATTAGTTCTAGGATAACATATTGATATTTTTTTACTTTACAAATAGCAAAACGTGAAACATCCATTTATATCATCGCAGGCTGTTTCCGTTTGTACAAATATGGTTTTTATAATACTATAACCAAAAGTAACAAACCTGAAAGATTATGAATATTTTTGTATGAGAGTTATCTTAATAATATTTTTAATATTATTCTTTATAGTTTCCTCTCTCTTCCTCACTACTTTTATCGGTAAAATATCTTCCCGGGACCAGGATATGCTATTGGCTGACGGGTATGAAGATACCGGTTCAGCAGACATATTAAGGGAAGATTCCAATATAAATAATATTTCAGACATCCAGCCCGATACTGTATCAGACCTTGATGAGATCGGTACTCCGGAATCCGGGGAAGGTATGAGCGCAGGCAATACCTTTGATGAAAGCAATATGGGAACGGAAGATCAGGAAACCGCCGAAGATGAGTCAGGAAATGGTGAGGATGATCCGGAAGATACGGATACGGAGGCTGCAGCTGCTGTCCGGGAAGAGGAGACCCCCGAACAGGATACTGTAAAGATATATCTTGACGGAGACATGGATAATGGGATCTACCTCGGCGCAGCATCCTATGGTCTCGATTCGTCACGGGCCGTAGAGCTTTATGGCCAGGATTTTTCCAAAAGCGGTTATAAATTTGAATGGACCCTCAGTGATCTGGAACTTGAACCCGGCTCAACACACTTTCTGTATATTTACTATTACAGCACGGTCTCAGGATGGGACCATTTAAGAAAAACACTCAATATCTCCGGACAGAAAACCGGCAATAGCGATATTAAAATCTTCATTGACAAGCCGGTAGAACAAAAAGCAATAGAGGACCTTTCGATAGTAGAGGGATGGGCAGTCAATACGGGCTCGACTGAAAATACAGGAATAAGTAATGTAGAAATATATCTTGACGGACCAAAGGACTTCGGGAAATTCCTTGGAGATGCGACTTATGGTACCCCACGGGCCGGTGTCGCAGATTTCTTCAGTAATAATAATTACCTCTACAGCGGTTTTTCCCTCGGGATCGATGCCCCCGGCCTGGAGCCGGGCTCCA
>JAZFRP010000002.1:0-4205 GCA_036445715.1 Candidatus Humimicrobiaceae bacterium
TTCTTTAATTTATCGAGTTTCGAAAGGGAATTTAATATTTCCTTTACATAACTTTTCGGGACATCCCCCAATTTTTTTAGATCCATTTTAACCTTTAAATAGTCTTATTAATCTTGAAAGTGTCTCTTTCATATCTCCCCTGTTAATGATCATATCTACCTGGCCATTTTTCAGGTTTCTTTCAGACATGCCAAAATCCGGAGGCATATCTTTTTTTATAGTCTGCTTTACAACACGCGGTCCTGCAAAACAGAACAGTGCTCCCGGTTCTGCAATAATTATATCTGCAACTGTGGAAAAACTTGCGCTGACTCCTCCGGTAGTAGGATGAGTGATGATTGAAATATAAGGGATCTTTTTTTCCATGACCCTCCTGACACTTGATACGGTTTTTGCCATCTGCATCAGGGACACTATTCCCTCCTGCATCCTGGCTCCGCCCGATGCTGAAAAAAGTATCAGGGGAATATTTTTTTCTATGCTCAAATTCGCCAGATTCTTTATCTTCTCACCAACAACACTTCCCATGCTGCCACCCATAAAACTAAAATCCATGACCCCGATAGCAACTTCATCACCATCTATTTTCGCTTCACCTGCAATGATCGCTGAACTAAGACTTGTTTTTAACTTTGCCTCTTTTAAGCGGTCAGGATATGATTTGAGATCAAAGAATTTTAGAAGGTCAACAGAACTCAAATTATCATTTTGTTCAGTAAAGCTATTTTCGTCAGTAGTTATCTGGATCCTTTCCCTGGAGCTGATATAGGAATGATCATTGCAATAAGGACATACCTGAAGATTTAAAAGAAATATTTCCCTTTCGCTATCCTTACTGCATGACTTACATTTAATTATTTTATTTTTATCTGACATATTTTTTAAAACCAAGTGTCACATTATGGCCGCCAAACCCCATGGAGTTGGAAATAGCCACATTTACTACTTTCTCCTGTTTTACTTTTGCAGTATAATCCAGGTCACATGCCGGGTCCGGATTATCAAGGTTTATTGTCGGCGGAATAATATTATTTTTCACTGCCATAATGGATGCTACTGCCTCAATTGCACCGGAAGCTCCAAGACAATGGCCCGTCATCGATTTCGTTGAACTCACATTTAATTCATAAGCATGCTTTCCAAAACACTTCTTAATTGCTGTAGTCTCGATCGCATCATTTAAAGGAGTGGAAGTGCCATGAGCATTTATATAATCCACTTCCTCTTTTGCAATACTACCCTCTTCTAAACATATAGACATACATCGTGCCACATTTGTTCCAGACTCTTCAAGCGCAGTTATATGGAAAGCTTCACCGGACATCCCATATCCAAACATCTCGCAATATATCTTTGCGCCTCTTGCAAGAGCATGTTCAAGTTCTTCAAGCACTATCATACCAGAACCTTCACCCATGACAAATCCATCCCTGTCCTTATCGAAAGGCCTGGAGGCGGCTTCAGGGTCATCATTACGGCCGGACATCGCATTCATATTTGAAAATCCTGACATCCCTATCGGTGTTATTGCAGCCTCGCTTCCACCGGCTATCATAGCCTCGGCAAGTCCTCTCTTAATTATCTCAAAAGAATCACCAATGGCATTGGACCCTGCCGCACATGCAGTCGAAGTCGTCGATACCGGTCCCTTTGCACCACGTGCTATTGAAACATGCGCTGCAGCCATATTTGCTATCATCATAGGTATGGTAAAAGGACTGACTTTATCGGCACCTTTCTCCAGTAACCTTATATGCTGTTCTTCCAGAGTGGAAAGTCCCCCTACACCACTTCCAACAATGACTCCTACCCTGTGGGCATTTTTTTCATCGATAACAAGCCCACTGTCAGCAATAGTATCTTTTGAGGTTTTAACAGCAAACTGTGAAAATCTGTCCATCCTCCTCGAAGCCTTAAAATCCATATGCTCCTTAGGCTCAAAATCATATATTTGTGCAGCTATCCTGCAGGCTAATTTAGATATGTCGATCCTCTTTACTGGTGTTACTCCAGACTTTCCACCGGTAAGTCCTTTCCAACTTTTTTCCAGGTCCAGTCCAAGCGCAGTCATCAGGCCCAGGCCTGTGACCACAACTCTTCTTTCTCCTTTGATAATATTTGACATTAACTCCTCATTTCCTTGTATCTCTACTCTTTTTTAGTTTTTTATTTATTTAAAATATACTATAGCTCTTAATAACATTTATGCTTGCCTGCAATTTAGATACCCATTCCGCCATCTACTCCGAGCACTGTTCCTGTTATATAGTCCGAGTCGCTGCCGGCCAGGAAAAGTACTGCATTTGCAACATCATTCACGCTGCCCAGTCTTTTTGCGGGGATCTGTCCAAGCAGGGCTTCTTTAACCTTATCAGGAAGCTTACCCGTCATCTCTGTTTCAATATATCCGGGGGCTACTGCATTTACCAGGATATTTCTTCCTGCAAGTTCACGTGCAAGGGTCTTTGTGAGTCCTATGAGACCGGCCTTGGATGCAGAATAATTAGCCTGTCCGGCATTACCATGGACTCCGACAATCGAGGATATATTGATTATTTTTCCGCTTCTTGCCTTCATCATATGTTTTACTGTAAATTTTGAGCATATAAATGCTCCTGTAAGATTTATGTCTATTACCTTTTTCCAGTCATCAACACTCATCCTGAGCATAAGATTGTCCATAGTGATCCCAGCATTATTTACGAGTATGTCAATGGCTCCACTCTTATCAATAACTGCATTGACTGTATCTTCAACATTTTTTTCATCGGTTATATCCACTTTGTAGAATCCAGCCTTTCCGCTGCCAAATGACTCATTGAATTCCGCAGCAGTTTTCTTGCCTTCTTCTTCATTTACATCAAAGATAGCAACACTTCCACCCTCTTTTAAAAATGATTCACATATTTTTTTACCGATTCCTCTTGCTCCGCCAGTTACGATGGCTAATTTATTATCAAGCTTCATCAAGTAATCCTCTCTCTTGTAATTTATTAATAGTGTTTTCAATATCCCCGAGATCGCTTGTGCTTAGCACTGTGATATCTTTTTTATTCTTACGTGCGATCCTTGCAGTAAGTCCGGACAATACCTTCCCGGGTCCGATCTCAATAAAAGTATCTACTCCCCTATCAAGGAGAAACTCTATACTGTCTACCCATTTAATAGGATTTACAAGTTGTCCCTTAAGGGTATCCTTTATGTCTTTCCCTTCCCTGTATGAAACTTCAGTTGTGGACAAAAATGGTATCTCAGGGTCATTAAACCTGATGCCGGCCTCAATAAAATCTCCCAGACTTTCAGAGACACTGCTCATAAGTGGACAATGCGAGGCTATACTTACCTTCAGCGGGATCACTTTTTTTATCCCTTTTTCTTTAAGGTCCGACATTGCCCTTATTACTTCATCTTCATAACCGCTTATGACTATCTGGGTATGATCATTATAATTTGCAATGAATACCTTATCCTTATAGTCTTTTAAAACATCTTCTATGGGCCCTGGTCCTGTTCCAAGCACTGCTGCCATCATGCCCCTGGTAGTTTTATCGGCTTCACTCATTATTTCTCCCCTGTATTTCACAAGGTCAAGACCTTTTTCAAAAGTATATGTCCCACAGCCATAAAGTGCACTGTATTCTCCCAGGCTGTGGCCAAGTATTGTATCTATATATTTTTTACCAAGGGAGAGTTCCCCCGTAAGATAATCAAATAAGGCACTACTCAGACAGAATATTGCGACCTGGGAAAACCTGGTATCATTCAGGCTATTATTTTTATCCTCCCCGTTAATGATCCCGGGCAGATCCCTTTTTAACACTTCTGACGCCTTATCGAAATAGTCTAAATATTTACTATTAAACCTCAGGAATTGCTGCCCCATCTTTTCAAATTGGGATCCCTGCCCCGGAAATACCAGGGCTATTTTTGGATATTTTCCAGCTGCCTCTACTTTACTTATCAAATCTTATTTACCTTTCCGTGATAAAATATTTATTTGTTTAAAATGATTTTTAAATCTTTTTCACCTGATCATACTTATCCAGTAATAAGTCGGTCAAGGTTTAGCCAATAGCAAACATAATATCTGCCGCACATGCAAGCTCGCCATTAACTCTGGCCCTGCCTTTACCCTTGCCGATATTGCGCCTGAAACTTTCAATCTCTACTTCTATTATGAGATCATCTCCCGGTTTGACTATCCT
>JAZFRP010000003.1:0-4684 GCA_036445715.1 Candidatus Humimicrobiaceae bacterium
GACTGTTAATAGACTTTAGAAGAGGTAAGGATTGCCGATCAGAAAATCAGATTATGAAAACTACGATTACCGTGAATTCTGGGAAGATGATAAAAGATATTATGAGGACCAATCGGAAAGGATCGCATTAAGGTCCATGTTAAGGGGTGTAGATCCTTCAAATAAACTTTTTATAGATATTGGTTGCGGATATGCCAGGCTTTTTAATGAATACAGCAATTTCCAAAGAGTGATCCTCATTGATTATTCCATAAAGAACTTGAAGAATGCAAGGGAGAGGATCAGCCGGTTTCTTTCAGATGATCCGGATAAGCTTTCAAATGTCCTTTTTATATCTGCTGATGCCACAGCAATTCCTGTGCAAGATGATTCTGCAGACACAGTGCTCACCGTAAGGGTAGTACATCACCTTAACAAACCCGAAAAATATTTTGACGAGGTGAAAAGGATCTTAAAAGATGGCAGTCTTTACCTTTTTGAATTCGCAAATAAAAGGAATTTAAAAAATATATTGAGATTTGTAATAGGTAAAATGGACACTTCTCCATTTGGTCCGGTTCCATCACAGATAGGCGAGACAATAAGAAACTATCACCCAAAAGAAATATACAGGAAACTGAAGAAAAGAAATATCAGGATAGAAAGAGTTATAAGTGTTTCTAATTTCAGGCTCGGTATTCTTAAAAAGATCTTCGGAAACAGACTTCTTCTATTCTTTGAAAATATATACCAGAAGATATTTTCTTTTATTACCTGGGGCCCCAGCATATTTGTAAAGGGGTATTTATCGAAGGATACATCATCTGGAAGCAGGGATAGGTCTTCATATGATGATGAAAAGGGATCTTCCCAGGGTATTAGCAGGGTAGTTTCTCCGGATAACGAAAATACCGGCAGTAAAGAAAGGGAACAGTTTTTTAAGGTCCTCCTGGAGAAGAATCTTTCAAGTTTTTCTGATATTCTTATTTGCCCTTCATGCCACAGTAAAAACCTCATATTATCCGGGGACAAGATGAGGTGTGGAGGATGCAGGCACCTGTTTTCAATAGATGGAAATATCCTGGATCTTAAAGTCTGACAAATTCATGATCTTTCTTTGAGTCCCTGTTATCAATCTTTTTCTTTACAATAACTATCCTAATAATAGTTTTCCTTGTAATATTAGTTTCAAGCTGTTACAATTATGTAACAATGTTTTGGACTATCTTTAATATGATGTAATAATTACTATAAAAAAATGGAGATTTAGAATTGGATTCAACAATTGCTGAAAAAATTTACTCTGAAGGTGTCATTTCCAGACTTTCACAATACCTCAAATGTATAGTCCAGTTAAAAGAAACCGGGAAAAGAACGGTGACTTCAAGGGAGATAAGTGACAGTACTGGAATAAACAGTGCCGAGGTAAGACGAGACCTGATATATTTTGAAATAAAAGGGAAAAGAGGAGTAGGGTTTAATATAGATGAGCTTATTAAATCTTTTAATAAAATACTTGGTTATGACAGGGCTGTCCATATCGCACTTATAGGGGCAGGAAACTTAGGTAAAGCCATATTAAACTATAAGATGCTTGACAGGTTCGGTTTTAAAATAGAAAGCGTATTCGACAATAATGCAGCAATAATAGGAAAAACAGTTTCCGGCAGGATGATCAGGGACATAAAGGAAATAGAGTCTGTAATAAAGGATAAAAATATAGATATAGCAATAATAGCCGTCCCCCCCGAAGAAGCTCAAAAAGTAGCCAATACACTTGTCAATGCCGGGATAAAAGTTATTATGAATTATACATCTATCCCCATAAAAGTACCCAGGAAAGTAAAGATCGAGACTACAGATCCTATTGAAAAATTACTTCACACTCTGTATTATTTATCACATACCGGATATGCAGAATTAAAGAGCTTTGTGCTTAAATAATACAAAAGTACCATAATAGAATTCAAGATATGAACAGAGTTAAAGGTTGCTTTATTACCATTATCAGCATTTTTGTCCTGGTAGTACTGGTTCTTTTATGCATAACACTTATAGATACCGGCTCAACGACCGGGGAAGGGGGACCTTCTCCAATAACTCAATTATTCTCTTCAAAGGATCTTCTTTTTTTGGGACTGGATGAAAGAGAGGATAGTAATAGTTTTAAAGGCAGGACAGATACCATTATCATATTCCATATATCCGGTCAGGGAAATAATGAGACACTTATCTCCATTCCCAGGGATACAAGAGTGCACCTGGATGAAAAAGGATGGAATAAAATAAATGCAGCCTATGTTTATGGCGGCACAGAAATGACAAAACAGGAGATACTGGAGCTAACAGGAATCGATATTGACCGTGTCATGATACTTAATTTCAATGGTTTTAAAAGAATTATTGACATACTCGGCGGAGTAAGGATAGTAGTTGACGAACCCCTGCACGACCCTTTGTCCGGAGCAGCTTTTGAACCCGGTGAATACCTTATGGATGGAGAACAGGCACTTTCTTTTGCGAGATGCAGGTCCACAGCCAGGGCAGACCTTGACCGTATGGACCGGCAGCAGTATCTTCTAAGTGAACTGATCAAGCAAAAGGGAAATATTGCAACTATCTCAAAGATCTTGAACCCATTCAATGATGCTTCTGATATATTCACGGTTTTAAATGAGGAGACAAGATCAGATTTTACTATATGGGATTTTTGTTCCCTTGGTTTTGTGCTATTATTCTCAAATAAGGATATAGACCGGGTTACCATACCGACTCAGGCCGCAAATATAGACGGCATAAGTTATTTACTGACAGATGATGAGGAAGTTAAAAGTTTCCTTTCAGAGTATTTAAAATAGTGTATATTTTTAGTTATACCGGAGATATATTCATTGTTTTTATTAAAAGATCTATAGGGAGAAGACGATGGCTATTTTTTGTAATAGAGAGATTATGGACGCCATAAAAGGTATTGATCTACCAAAGGAAAAAACAGGGATAATCAATTATATAAATAAAAATTCAAATATAAGTGAGGCATCAAAAATAGCCCTCAATAAACTGGATGATAAAGTATATAACTCCACTGATGAGATCTGTGAAAATGTAAAGATAATCTGTGATCTTGAAGTCAGGGCTGCTCTTGAAGAGATGGATCTTCCTGCTGATAAAAATGAAATACTGGACTATGTAAGGTTTAGAAACTTCTCTGAGTTTGTAGTGCTATCCCTGGAGAATCTGCCTGATGGATATACTTTCAATGATATATCTGATATATGCAGCGAGATTTAACACTTGTTTTTGAAATATTTGATCAAATAATATTTACAGGAGACAAAAAAGTGGCTAAAGATATGGATATTAGTATTGCAAACCTGTCCTGCATGACACATAAGGATGAGTTTTTACTGCAGGTATCTACCAAGTCTAACAATATAACAAAGTTTATAAAAAGTGAGATACCGGCCGGGGAAAGAGCCTGGCTTACTGATCTAAAAAGCTGGAAGATAAAGATCAAATGGCTGCTCAAGATCAGCGAACTCTGCCTTAATGATTATGACCAGGTATTTTTCGACTGTGGAGAAGAATTACTGGACCTTAATGATTCAGGGGATTATCAGGCTTTCCGGGAAAAAATAATAGAAGAACTGATGTAGTGGTGCTGGTTATTTGCTATAATTCATGATTTGTAGTCTGGAGACTGGATTGCCTGTATTCTGCCGGACTAAAAAATATTTTTTTAACTCTATACAATGCAGGAGGCAATTTTATGATACCTAGATATACTACAAAAGAAATGGGAGAGATCTGGGGGGATGAAAATAAGTTTGCAAAATGGCTGGAAGTAGAAAAAGCAGTTGCCCTGGCCCAGGCTGAGCTTGGGATGATCCCTGAAAAAGCTGCAAAAGATATTAATACTAGATCAAGATTTGACATAAATAAGATCGAAGAGATCGAATCAAAGACCCATCATGATGTAATAGCATTCTTAACGGATGTTTCTTCGCATCTTGGTGATTCATCAAAATACCTTCATTATGGTCTCACCTCTTCGGATGTAGGTGATACCGCTCTATCGCTCCAGATATTGGATGCTGTGGAAGTAGTGGAAAAAAAGATGATAAAGTTTGGCGACCTCCTGAAAAAAAAAGCAAGAAAATATGCCCATACTGTTATGGTGGGGAGGACGCATGGTATTCATGCCGAACCGGTCACACTCGGTCTAAAATTCTGCATGTATGCTTTTGAGATGTCCCGAAACCTCGAAAGACTGGCGGCTGCCCGGCAGTCAATGAGCTATGGAAAAATATCCGGAGCCGTAGGAACATATGCAAATACCAATCCACAGCTAGAGCAGAAAGTATGTGCCATACTCGGGCTAAAACCTGCTCCTGTATCCACACAGATAATCCAGAGGGACAGGCATGCCCAGATCGTATCGGCCCTCGCCATAACCGGGGCGACACTTGAAAAACTTGCCCTCGAGGTCAGGAACCTCCAGAGGACTGATGTCAAAGAGCTTGAGGAACCATTTGCAAAAGGCCAGAAAGGCTCTTCTGCGATGCCTCATAAGAAAAATCCCATATTATGTGAAAGGATAGGCGGGCTTGCCAGGGTGCTCAGGTCAAATACAATAACTGCTATGGAAAATATTGCCCTCTGGCATGAAAGGGATATATCCCATTCTTCTGCTGAAAGAGTCATA
>JAZFRP010000004.1:0-6916 GCA_036445715.1 Candidatus Humimicrobiaceae bacterium
ATGCTCTCACGACTAATAGCAATTCCATAATCGAAGAGAATAAAAAAGATGTAAAAAGATGCAGGGAGGAAGGAATATCCAAAAGCCTTCTTGACCGTTTGATGCTTGACAGGGAAAGAATAGAAAAGATAGCGGCAACCATAGATAAGGTAGTCAAATTTAATGACCCCGTGGGTGAAGTAATATTTGGATATAATCTGCCAAATGGCCTTATATTAAAAAATATAAGGGTACCTCTTGGTGTTATTGGGATAATATATGAAGCAAGGCCAAATGTTACAGTCGATGCTGCGGTCCTCTGCCTCAAAGCAGGCAACTGCGTAATACTCAGGGGCAGTTCCCATGCTCTTGATACAAATAAAAGACTTGCTGATATCATGAGAGAGGTACTTAAAGAAAACGGTCTATCCGAAGATATCATACAGATCATCCCATCTGCAGAAAGGGAAGATGCCGTAAAATTAATGCAGCAAAAGGAATATATCGATGTTCTCATCCCAAGGGGAGGAGCTGACCTTATAAACAGTGTAGTATCCAATTCCAAAGTCCCGGTGATCGAGACCGGGGTTGGAAACTGCCATATATATATTGACAGCCAGATTGAAGGAAAAAGTCTCGAAGCAATTACAGATATTGTAATAAATGCAAAGACCCAGAGGCCGAGTGTTTGTAATGCTGCTGAAAAACTTCTTGTCCATAAGGATATTGCAGGCAAGGTACTTCCTGCAGTGCTTGCTGCCCTGGAGGCAAAAGGGGTAAAACTAATTGGAGGCAGGGAAGTAGAAAAATTCTATGCAGGGATTGAACCTGCTTCAGAAGAAGACTGGTATATAGAATTCCTTGACCTCAAGATGGGCATAAAAGTTGTTGATAGTATTGAAAATGCGGTAAGTCATATCAATAAGTACGGCTCACATCATACCGAATCGATCATAACTTCAAGTTACAGCAGTTCAAATTATTTTACTGTTTCTGTTGATTCATCTACGGTATTTGTAAATGCATCTACGAGATTTACAGACGGGGAGGAATTTGGAATGGGGGCTGAGATAGGTATCAGCACACAGAAGCTTCACAGGAGAGGACCTATGGGACTCCGGGAGATAACGACAAATAAATTTATTGTCTTAGGTGATGACCAGATAAGGGAATAAGAAATAAATATATGATAATAAACAGGAACAATGATGAATTAAAAAAAATAGGAATAATGGGGGGTACATTCAACCCTGTCCACCACGGTCACCTGGTAACTGCCCAGGAAGCAATTGATCAGTTCGACCTGGATGAGGTGATATTTATTCCTACCGGGGATCCACCCCATAAAATAGAGGATCTTTTGGCCCACGCAGAGGACAGATACCTAATGACAGTTATTGCGACTTCCTCAAACAGCAGTTTTTTTGTTTCCAGGATAGAAATAGACAGGAAGGGAAAATCATATACTATTGATACTGTAAAGGAATTAAGAAAAATATACGGCAGCAGTTCGGAGCTGTACTTTATTACAGGAGTCGATGCTATACTTGAAATACTTACATGGAAGAACACAAGGGAAATAGTTAACCTGACAAAGTTTATTGCCGCCACAAGGCCGGGCTATGATCTTTCGAAGATAAAGGAATTGAAGACTACCCTGTTCAATAGTGAAGATAAGGCGGACAGCAGGATATTTATCATGGAGATCCCGGCACTCGCCATATCCTCTACAGATATCAGGCAAAGAATTAAAAACGGAAGACCGGTCAATTACCTGGCTCCGGAAGGAGTAAACAACTATATATTAAAACATGGACTATATAAATGATCTAAATATTGAAAACAGCAGGAAGCAATACCTGAAACAGCTGGCCGGTAAGATCAAGAAACTTATGAAACTGCCGCTTTTTGCCCATTCAATAAATACACTAAAGTTTGCGATACAGATAGCAGAGAAACAAAAAAGCGAAATAGACATCTATAGATTGAGTGTATCGTGTCTATTGCACGATTATGGTAAGATATTTGACCATGAACAGCTGGAGGCGATCATCAAGAGGCATCATCCGGAAGCAAGCAGTCTTGAACTTAAGCTTAAATCAGTCCTGCATGCTTTTGCCGGTGATTTTCTTGTATCCAGGGATTTTAATATAAGTGATGAAAAGATCCTGAGATCCATCAGGCATCATACTACTGGTTATGTCAATATGAGCACTGAAGACAAGATACTTCTTATTGCCGATAAGGCTGAAGAGGGAAGAAAATATGATGGTGTTGGGGATATCAGGGAGCTGGCTGTAAAAGATATAAATTTATGCTTAATAGAAGTTTATAAAAATACTATAATGTATGTAATAAATAAGGGTAAGCCCCTGCATCCGGATACAGGCAGGGTGTGGAACAGTATTTGCGGAGGTAATTAGATATGTCTTATGACTACAGGGACGGAAATGATGATGACAATAATGACCGGGAGAAAGACTTCGGGAACGGCAATGATGATAATGTGGATAACCGTGATCAATATCCGGTAGATGATGATTATGATAAATCCGGGACCGGTAAAATGGATAGCCCCGGAAATAGTGATAAAAAAGATTTTGATGATGATTTCTTCAAAGATGAGGATTTTGAATTTGCTGATTACTCAGGAGATGATGTAGAGGAAGAGGGTTACAGGAGTAAACGGATCCGTGAGAGAAGGAAGAGAAGAAAACTCATCTATACCTCTTTAACTGTCTTTATGATAATTGTAATTATTGCTGCAGCTATTGTTTTTGGATACCGTTATATCAAAAATCGCTTCTTTGCCCCGGTAGAGATTGCAGAGGAAGATAGAATAACGGTACCTGAATCCCTTGAGCTGGGTCAGGACATTAATATAATAATGGCTACTGCAGGAGAGGATCTTCTCGAACCGGATATAAGCTCTATAGTATTTACTAGTTATTACAGTACATCAGGTGAGACCCGTTCACTGGTTATGCCCACAAAGACTCTTATGGATGTTCCGGGCATAGGTGCTGAACTTATTGGAAGATCAGTCGAGATCGGTGGTATGGACCTTCTGTCCCTTACCCTGGAGAAGGGACTGGGAATGGATATGGAAATAGATCATTATATGTTGATGGATATTAAGAGCATAGTAGGTAAGCTGGGAGGAATAGAGCTTTCCCTTGATCAGGCATATGCGGTAAAAAACTATGCTGACGGCACTACATTCAGCCTCGAACCTGGCGTCAACCTGCTTGATGGATCTGAAACGCAGAATATGCTTAAATATTTCAGCGGGATCGAGAGGGATATCCCTATTGAGGATATTAAGATGCAGAAAAAGATAATAGATACAATAATGGCCAGAATTGTTGGTGAAGGCGAAGAGGATCTTACAAATAATATCAATCTTGTAAAAGATTATATCGATTCGGACTTAAGCCTTGAAGAGCTGTTAAAGCTGTTTTCAACATTCTCTAAAATAGAGACCTCTAAAAATATGGTCTACACACTCATGGTGTCTTCTACCGAGTTGGAGGGAGAGGGAATAGTATATCTTCCTGATGTTGCAAATCTGTCAAATCTTTTCAATAAGGATCAGGTACAGGAAGAAGTAGTGATTGGTGCTGAAAGGACAATAACCGTGACGATCTTAAATGGTGTGGGCACCCCGGGAATTGCTGCTGAGTTGTCTGATGCATTGAAGGCTCAGGTATATGAAAGCGGGAAAGTGAAGTTCGATATATTAGAAGTAGGAAATGCAGATAATTTTAATTATTCTGAAAGCGAGATAGTAGTCTATTCATCAAATGAATCAATTATAATGACTGCTGCGAGTGAGATCAAAGGCATGCTTGGGACCGGGAATATCACGACCAGGGAAGAAGAGGTCGTCAGTTCAGATATTGTAATAATACTTGGATCAGATTATGATCCTACAGCTGCACAGGATGTGGTCCCTGTTGAGGTCATTGGAATAGTGGATATGGTCATCCTTAATGGAGAGGGTACTGCAAAGCTTGCGGCTACCGTACAGGGGATATTGGAGGATCATTTCAATAAAGATGAAAAGATAATAGAGGTCAAAGAGACCAGGGATGCAGATAATTGGAATTATACCCAGACAGAAATAATAATATATGCGGATGATGAAGGTATTGAGGCATTTGCCCAGCAAATACAGGAAAGAATGGGTGCAGGTGTCATCAAAAAATCCGATAATAATGTTGACAATGTAGACATTACAGTAATAGTAGGGAGTGATTATACCAGTCAGTGATAGATAATATAAAACAGAAAGAAAAGATAGAAGTAAAGAAAATAGAAAAGACAAGATCTGATATTATTTTAGATGCAGTAAGAGCCGCCGCAATAATAGCAGATGAAAAGAAAGCGGACTATATCAAGATACTGGATATGAGGTCCAGGCTGATCATTACAGATTATTTTATAATCATCAGTGCCAAAAACACCCGGCTTACCCAGAGGATCGAAGAAGATATCTGCTTTAATCTCAAAAAGCAGAAGCTCTACCCCAAGAATATGACCGGGGTAAACGAAGGAAACTGGATACTTATTGACTATGATGATTTTGTGATCCACGTCTTTACCGAAGAATTCAGGCAGTTCTATGATCTTGAAAGATTGTGGAAAGATTCAAAAGAGATAAAGTGGGAACAGTAAACTAGCTCCTAACCAATCATAATAATTTTTCCGGTCACTGAAAGGATTTTTTATAATATGCAGAGGACCAGGCCGTATAAGGCAAAAGAGATAGAAAAAAGGCTTATTGCCAGATGGGAAAAAGAAAGGGTTTATTCCCTTAGATCTGATAAAACAGACGACCCTAAATATTATATGCTTGAGATGTTTCCTTATCCTTCAGGTGAGCCTCACATGGGACATGCCAGGAATTATACTATAGGTGATGTTATTGCAAGAATTATAGCCCGCAAAGGTCATGATGTCCTGCACCCCATCGGATTTGATGCTTTCGGATTACCCGCAGAGAATGCAGCTATAAAGAGCGGTGTTCATCCAAAGGAAAGCACTATGGCTAATATAGAAAAGATGAGAATAGCCCTTAAGAGGATGGGAATGAGTTATGATTTCGGGGACGAGATAATAACTTCGGAACCTGATTACTACAGGTGGACCCAGTGGCTTTTCCTTCTCTTCCTGAAGATGGGATTGGCTGAGAAAAGAAAAGCTCCTGTAAACTGGTGCAATTCCTGCCAGACAGTCCTGGCAAACGAACAGGTCATCGGAGGTAAATGCGAGAGGTGCGATAGTGAGGTAGAAAAAAAGGTCCTTTCACAATGGTTCTTTAAGATAACGGATTATGCTCAAAGGCTACTGGATGATATGAAACTGATCGAGAATGGTTGGCCGGAGAGAGTGCTTACGATCCAGAAGAACTGGATAGGCAGGAGCGAGGGAGCTATTGTGGATTTCAAGCTGGATGGCCCTGAAGATATCACCATCCCTGTATTTACGACAAGGCCAGATACATTATTCGGGGCTACCTTTTTTATACTTGCTCCGGAACATGATCTGGTGGATGAAATTGTCACTGACGCAAAACATAAAAAGGAAATCGAAAAAATTAAATCTTCAATCTCAGAGCAGAGCGATATAGAGAGGGGAGCAGCTGAGACAGAAAAGATCGGTTGCTTTACCGGAAGGTATGTTATTAATCCATTGAGTGGAGAAAAAGTCCCGGTCTGGATAGCAAATTATGTTCTCATCGAATACGGGACAGGTGCGATCATGGCTGTACCCGCACACGATGGAAGGGATTTTGAGTTTGCCTCCAAATACGGTATACCGATAGCAGAAGTAATATCCCCTGACGGCAAGGAACACGATATATTGGTGGAAGCTTATACCGGTGAAGGTATAATGATAAATTCCGGCAGGTTTAATGGAATAGATTCCAGTAATGGAGCAAGAGATGTCACGGAATATCTAGAGAAAAATGGCCTGGGAAAGTTCGAAATAAATTTTAAACTGAGGGACTGGCTCATATCAAGACAGAGATATTGGGGCACACCTATACCGGTCATCTATTGTGAAAAATGTGGCACTGTGCCGGTCCCTGAAGAGGATCTGCCGGTTATCCTTCCACATGATGTTGATTTTAAGCCAACCGGATTATCACCTCTCAGCTATTGTGAAGATTTCGTTAATGTAAAGTGTCCCGGATGTGGAGGCGAAGGTAAGCGGGAGACCGATACTATGGATACATTCGTGTGCTCATCCTGGTATTTCCTGAGGTATTGCAGTCCTCATTCAGATAGTAAGGTATTTGAAAAAAAGGATGCCGATTACTGGATGCCGGTGGACCAATATATAGGAGGGATAGAGCATGCAACGATGCATCTTATCTATGCCAGATTTTTTACAAAAGTACTTTTTGATGCAGGTCTTATTAAACAGGAGGAACCTTTTAAAAAGTATTTCCCCCACGGGGTTGTAAACCTCGGTGGGAAGAGGATGTCAAAATCCAGGGGGAACCTTGTGAATCCTTCGGAAGTATATAATAAATACGGGGCCGATACATTGAGGCTATATATTTTATTTGTAGGTCCGGCAGACAGCCCGGTTGATTGGAATGATAGTGGTGTAGAAGGGGCACATAGATTTCTTACAAGGGTATGGAGGCTGGCGCTAAATAATATTGATTTTCTAGGTGATAAAAGTACAGGTAAGACTAAATGCTCCACAGACTTTGATAAATTATCAGGACCGGGAAAAGATGTATACCGGAAACTTCACCAGACAATAAAAAAGGTGTCTGAAGATATTCTTAAAAGGTTTAATTTTAATACTGCCATAAGCTCACTCATGGAACTTGTAAATCTTATGTATAAATACCAGGATGAAGTAAATGATAGTGATAAAGACCCTGCTCTTATCAGGGAACTAAATGATAATCTGCTTA
>JAZFRP010000005.1:0-12196 GCA_036445715.1 Candidatus Humimicrobiaceae bacterium
ATGATTTAAAGTCAGTAAATGATAAGTCTGGCCATAAGATCGGAGACAAGTTAATAATTGCAACTGCAGATGTTTTAAAAAATTCCAGCAGAAAGGAAGATATTGTTGCAAGCTGGGGAGGGGATGAGTTTATAATGCTTCTACCTTCTACAACAGAGAAAACTTCAATGGAAATAGTAAAAAGAATCAAGGGATTCTTCGATGACAATAGGCTGGATGGAAAGATACCTGTTAGTGCTTCAATAGGTTTTGCGACTAAGAGCGATATCAGTCAGGGAGTTAAAGATATCGTAGAGCTGGCTGATAAAAATATGTACAAAGATAAAATAATGAAAAAAGATATTATTTCTATTTAAATGTTCAATCAAAATACTTGCTGCTGGAAGAACATATGCCGGCCATGATCATATTTTTGAAAATAAAATTATTTAAATATAACATAATACTGATTTATAAGGCTTTTTTGTGAGATCAATAATTCTATTTATTTTAGTTCTGGTCCTTTTGATGAGCAGCTGCATTAAGCAGTCTGAACCGGTAGATGAATATATTGAAGAAAGCCAGGCGGCTCCAGAGGAAATATTAATTGAGGATCAAGATGATCTGTCCGGGGACAAGGCGGAGAAAAAAGATCCCATTGATGGAGCAATAAAATTCGACTATCCACCGACTGAGATCGATAAACTTCTCTTTATCTATCCATTGGGTTTTATGTTTGGAAGTCATGTGACCCCGGTTGACCACCAGTATTATGTAGAGTCCTCATTTGGAGATGAGGAAAACCTGCTGGAGATATATTCCCCTGCAGGAGGAAGGATCACAAGCATCCAGCATATGAGCTCACTTCCGGGAGAAGATACAATTGAGATAGATGATTATAGATTGGTAATCATACATACTTCGACCATATCGACTATTTATATTCATATGGATAAGCTTTCAGAAAAAATAATGGCTTTCGCTCCTCCTCCCGGTGAATATACAAGTGTAGATATACCAGTTGAGGCCGGGGAAGTCATTGGGATGTATGGTGGAAGTCTTGATTTCAATGTTGTTGATAAAGATATAATATTACCTGGATTTGTTGTTCCTGAAAGTTATAAAGTTGAAGAATGGAAAATCCATGTAAAAGACCCATTTGATTATTTTAATGAACCAATAAAAAATAAGCTTATTGAAAAATGTCTCAGGGCAGTAGAACCAATAGGTGGAAAAATCGATTACGATATTGATGGAAAACTCATTGGTAACTGGTTTTTAGAAAATACCAATAAATACAGAGGGTCAGGAGATATGTATGGAGCCTATTATTCGGGACACCTGGCGATAGCCTATGATTATATTGATCCAGGACACATTGTAGTATCGATCGGTTCATATGAAGGTGAATCAAAGCAATTTGGAGTTGCTGGCAATGATCCTGATCCCTCGGACATAGGTGTTGGTACCCTGGTTAAATACGGACTGGTTAACTTTGATTATTTTGATGAAAATAACAGGTGGGACCGGAAATCCCTGGTAAAGGGATTAAAAGTGAAGAACTCAGATGAGAGGATCATCGGTACTGTTTTACTTGAATTAATAGAAGACAGAAAACTCAAAATGGAGATATTTAACAATAAAACTCCAGAGGAAATCGAGGATTTTTCTGAAAATGCTTTAATTTATGAAAGGTAAAAGTAGTTTGATATATTTACCAATCATAAACAAAAGTGGTAGCGTATTGTTTATTGAGCTTGAAGCAGATCCGGAAGGACGTGTTATTACTGAATAAATTGCCAAGGGAACTGATTTCCCCGTTGTTTGGGGAAGAGCTTGCGTCAACTATGGTAGCGCATAGGGGAATCGAACCCCTGTTTTTGCCGTGAGAGGGCAATGTCCTAGGCCGCTAGACGAATGCGCCACAGGTAAGAATTTTATCCATTATGATGATATTTGTAAATACCTTAAAATCTGACTTATGATGACCTGAAAAATATTGACTTTATACTGTGGGGAGTCGTCTATTTAACAGTGACCTTGATATCCATACCTCTCAGTTTTTCCAGGAATTCGGTATCTGCATCACTATCTGTTATGAGCTCATCTATCTCATCTACAGGAGCAACAAAATTTACTGATATGTGGCCCAATTTGGAATGATCACATAAAGCGATCACCCTTTTTGCACAGCCTATTATCTTCTTCTTTGTCCCTGCTTCTATATGGTCCGTAGCAGTTATCCCTCTCGCCAGGTCTATCCCGGTTATTCCTATAAATGCCTTATCGACATTTATATTATCAAAAGTATGGTCCGCTATCGGTCCCACCAGGGAATGTGTCGCAGTGTTGAGCACTCCGCCGCTTAGTATTATATTGAAATTTGGATGCGTCTTGGCGATCAGGGTTGCGATATCGCAGTTATTGGTGATAATTGTAAGATTTTTTATATTAGCAATATTTAAAGCTGTCTGGAACCCGGTTGTCCCTGCTTCTAGAAGTATAACATCTCCATCTTCTATTAGTTTGGAGGCCGCCAGTGCTATCTTTTTTTTCTCCTTGATGAATTTTTCTTTCTGGGCATTAAATTTCATCTCGGCGCCTACAGGTATTATGGCCATGGCACCACCGTATGTCCTCCGGAGCAGGTTTTTCTTTGCCAGCCTATTAAGATCCCTTCTTATTGTGGTCTCGGATACATCAAGTGTCTTGGCTATATCAATGGCGCTGATACTGCCGGTCTTTTTAACCTGGTTTAGTATATATTCTCTTCTCTCTTCACCTAGCAAAATATCCTCCTAAAAGGCAAACCAATATTTAAAAAAACTAAAACTAAACTCTTTATTAAATCACTGAAGAAATTGAGATATTTCCATCACTGAACAATAATTTTATCCTAATTACCGGATTTTTTATATAATTTTAAAAATTTATATAATATAATAAGTTAGCAGAAATCCCTAATCGAAAAGTGTATATAATGGCAATGAAAGAATCAAAAGATAAAAAGCTTGAGAATGCCGGAGATATTATTGAGGCGCTTTCCAAGATCGGAGAGGCCATAACTTCAGATCTCTATCTTGAGGATGTCTTAAAACTTATAGTCGCCGTTACTGCGGAGGTCATGGATTCAAAGATATGTTCACTGATGCTTCTTGATCCCAAGACAAAAGAGCTTGCTATCAAGGCTACCCAGAGTATAAGCCGTGAATATATCGATAAGGATCCCCTGAAACTGGGAGAAGGTATCGCAGGCAGGGTTGCAGTAAAGAATAAACCTGAAGTTGTTTATAATATTTCTGAAAATAAAGATTATAGATATCCTGATATTGCAAAAAATGAAGGTCTTGTGTCTCTATTATGTGTACCTCTTCATGTCAAAGGGAAAGTAGTCGGGGCACTCACAACTTATACATCAAAACCTCATCATTTCAGTGAATATGAGACCCATATCCTCCAGGCTGTAGCTGACCAGTCCGCAATCGTTATTGAAAATTACCGGCTGGTGGTCGAGACAAAGGTCATAAAAGAAGAGCTTGAAAGCAGGAAGGCAGTGGAGAGAGCCAAAGGAATACTTATGAATGAGCATGGCCTGACTGAAGACGAGGCTTTTAAAAGGATCCAGAAATTCGCCATGAATAATCGTAAATCAATGAGGGAAATAGCAGAAGCAATTGTTCTTTCAAATGAGATGAAACAGGATCAGGCATAGGATCACTTAGGAATAATACCTTTTCTAGGGATCCGAAAATATCCTATCAATAATTGCACTGCAATAACTGCTATAAAATTTGCTTAGAAAGCATCCAGTTTCATGATATAATCACCTGATTTTATTTTTCATTAGAGAATTTATTTTTAAGCATGAAAAAGTAATATAAATATATTAAGGGGAAGAAAATGCCATTAGTACCAATGAAACAAATACTGGATGAGGCTGTAAAGGGTGGATATGGAGTAGGAGCATTTAATGTAAACAATATGGAACAAATACATGGGATCATGAAAGCCGCATCCGAGACCAGGTCCCCGGTCATCCTCCAGGCATCCAGGGGAGCGCTTGCCTATACAAATATGTACTATATTAAATATATGGTAATTGCTGCTGTAGAGGATAATCCTGAAATACCCCTCTCACTACATCTTGATCATGGTAATAGCTTTGAGACATGCAAACAGGCTATCGAACTAGGTTTTACTTCTGTTATGATAGACGGCTCATTAAAAGAAGACTCCAAGACACCGACTAATTTTGAGGAGAATGTCGAAATAACAAAAAAAGTTGTAGAGTATGCACATAAATTTGGAGTAAGTGTTGAAGGTGAGCTGGGGACACTCGGAGGGATAGAAGATGGAGTAGGTTCCGGCAAGGTCATGCTTACTGATCCTGATGAGGCCGTAAAATTTATTGAGTTTACAGGTGTTGATGCTCTGGCGCTGGCAATAGGTACGAGTCACGGCGCTTATAAATTCAAGGCAGAACCCACACTTGCAATGGATATCATCACATCGATAGAGGAACGTATTCCGGGGATGCCACTTGTTATGCATGGATCTTCTTCAGTTCCAGCTGAGCTTATTGATATAATAAATAAATATGGCGGAAAACTTGAAAAGACTATGGGGGTACCGATGGAGAGTATCCAGGAAGCGATAAAAAGAGGGATCAGGAAGGTAAATGTAGATACTGACGGACGTCTTGCCATAACTGGTGCGATAAGGAAGTACATGCATGAAAATCCGGCCGCGTTTGATCCGAGATCATATTTTGGAGAAGCAAGGGAGGCAGTCTACCGTACGGTCAAGGGTAAGATGGAAGATCTTGGAACCAAAGGACATGCCGGAGATTATGAGCCTCTTACGCTTGAAGATATGAAAAAGTTTTACGGGAGTCAAGAATAGTACATTTTGAGGAATTTCATTATTATATTTGTTTGACAAAATAAAATACTACTTATATAATAACTTCACAAAATTACACAGAAGCCTGCTTATATAAAGATGTGTGAGCGGAGTGAAGGTAAAGAAGCCTTCTTAAGACATTGATTGTTTTAAGGAGGTTTTTTGTTTTTATAGGTAATATTAATATATAATCTTTTTAAGGATAGTACGGATCATGGAATCAAAAAATGAAAAATTAATAAGGATAAGGGCTTCTGAAAGAAAGAGGTCCAGATCCACGCAGGAATATTTTTCCCGTTATAAAATACCATCAGGCTGTGCTATTTTTGGAATAATGAATGAGTCCGGAAACACTTTTAGCGGCCAACAGGTAATAGACGGCATAACCCTCATGCATGACAGGTCAAACGGTCTGGGCGGAGGATTTGCCGCCTATGGGATATACCCTCAATACAAAAATGACTGGGCTTTTCACATCCTTTATGATGATACAGCAGCCAAAATAGAGACAGAGGAACAATTAAATAAAAAATTTAAAGTACTTTTTAGTGAAGAGATACCAACCAGGAAGACAAAAGGTGTAGAGGATCCTCCGGTGATCTACAGGTATTTTCTAAAATCAGCAGTTGAAGCTGCAGGAGAAAAAAATGGCGGAAATAATTCTGATGAGTCCAGGTTTAAACTGCTTGAAGAGGACCATATAGTAGATTTTGTGATGAAGATAAATGTCTCAGTAACCGGTGCATATATTATTTCAAGTGGTAAGAATATGGGTATATTTAAGGGTGTAGGTTTTCCTGAGGATATCGGAAACTTTTTCAGGCTGGAGGAATACAAGGGACACATCTGGACCTCACACGGAAGATTTCCCACAAACAGTGTCGGATGGTGGGGAGGAGCACATCCTTTCGGGCTCCTGGACTGGTCCGTCGTACACAATGGAGAGATCTCATCATATGGGGCAAATAAGAGGTTTATTTCCGGATTTGGATATGAATGCACACTTTCTACTGATACAGAAGTAATAGCATACCTGTTTGATCTGATTGCCAGGAAACAAAAGGTGGACCTTGATCTGATACATCTTATCCTTGCTTCGCCTCTCTGGGACGAGATAGACAGGATGCCCGCGGATATAGGTGATATGGTAAAGAATTTGAGGATACTTTATGGGAGCGCCCTGATCAATGGACCATTCAGCATCATCGTAGGCAGTAATGATTTTATGTATGCACTTAATGACCGGATAAAATTAAGACCTATGGTGGCTGCAAGGAAAGATGACAATATTTATGTTTCAAGTGAAGAAGCACCGATTAAATTTGTGTGTCCCGAACCGGATACTGTATGGAGACCCAGCGGCGGCGAACCGGTTATTGGGAGACTTAAAAAATCCTTAAATATAAAGGTGAAATAATAAAATGGCTTTAAAATTAACAGAATCAGAATTTGGAATAGAGAGGGATGCGGAAAAGTGTATTTCCTGTCAGGTATGTGTGAGGCAATGCTCCAATGATGTCCATGATTTTGACAGTGATGATGATACAATAGTGAGCGATAACCAGAGTTGTGTCGGGTGTCACCGCTGTGAAAGCATGTGCCCGACCGGCGCCCTGGAAGTAAAGGAAAGGGAAGCACAATTTAAAACAAATGCAAATTGGTCCCCGGAGCATCTTAAGAATCTGTACAAACAGGCTGATGCCGGCGGTGTGATGTTGACTAGTATGGGTTCAGACAAGCCCTATCCCATATACTGGGATCACATACTGTTTAATGCCTCGCAGGTGACAAATCCTTCCATAGATCCTTTAAGGGAGCCTATGGAGATAAAAACTTTTATCGGAAAGAAATCTAATAAACTGGAGTTTGAGAAAGTACATGGCGATGAAGATAAAAGCCAGGCAAAAAATATTCTTGGCGGAACTGGCAAGGTGAGCAAGATAAGACTGAAGTCAAAAGTGTCCCCACAGCTGGAACTTTCAACCCCCATAATATTTTCTGCTATGTCTTATGGATCGATAAGCTTTAATGCGTGCAAGTCCCTGGCAGCAGCTTCTTCGGAATTTGGGACATATTATAATACGGGTGAGGGGGGACTTCACCAGGATTTATATAAATATGCAAAAAATACGATAGTGCAGGTAGCTTCAGGAAGATTTGGTGTAGATATTGATTACCTTAATAAAGGTGCCGCTATTGAGATAAAAATAGGACAGGGTGCTAAGCCGGGCATAGGGGGTCATCTTCCCGGGGAAAAAGTCACAAAGGATATCTCAAATACCAGGATGATACCTGAAGGAACTGATGCGATATCGCCGGCTCCTCATCATGATATTTATTCTATCGAGGACCTGTCCCAATTGATACATGCTTTAAAGGAAGCTACGGAGTGGACAAAACCTGTAGGAGTAAAAGTATCTGCAGTTCATAATATTGCACCTATTGCAAGCGGTATTGTAAGAGCCGGAGCTGATTTTGTTTCGATAGATGGGTTAAGAGGCGGTACAGGAGCTGCCCCTCAGGTGACAAGGGATAATGTAGGAATACCTATTGAGCTTGCAACTGCTTCAGTTGATGAAAGGCTGAGAGAAGAAGGAATAAGGCATCAGGCCTCATTGCTTGTCGCAGGAAGTATAAGGTCAAGCTCGGATGTAATAAAAGCTATAGCTCTTGGAGCAGATGCTGTCTATATAGGAACAGCTGCGCTTATTGCTATGGGCTGCCATCTTTGCCAGAAGTGTTATACGGGAAAATGTAATTGGGGAATAGCAACACAGGACCCATATCTTACAAAAAGGCTGAATCCGGAGATCGGTACCAGGAGACTGCTTAATCTGCTTAGAGCATGGTCGCTTGAAGTGAAGGAGATGCTGGGTGGAGCCGGGATCAATGCGATTGAAAGCATCAGGGGCAATAGGGAACACCTTAGAGGCATAAGTTTAAGTGACAGGGAGCTGGATATTTTAGGAATAAAACATGCAGGGGAGCCATGGTAATAAGATCATGAAGAATATATTTATTCAGGAAGAATACTGCCTGGGCTGCAGGCTTTGCGAGATATACTGCCAGGTAAAGCATTCAAAAAGTAAAAAGATCATTAAGGCATTTAAAAAAGAGCTTGTAGATTCTCTTCCAAGAGTGCTTGTGGAAGAGATAGGTTACAATTCTTTTGCAATACAGTGCAGGCATTGTGTGGATGCACCATGTGAGGACGCATGTATTTCCGGTGCAATGGTTAAAAATAAGAAGACCGGGGTAGTCATATGTAATGAAAAAAAATGTGTGGGCTGCTGGAGCTGTATAATGGTCTGCCCTTATGGAGTCATCAAGAGAGATCTTTCAGCAAAAAAGATTGCTTCCAAGTGTGACCTGTGTGAAGACGAAGACATACCGGTATGTGTAAAAAACTGTCCTAATGAGGCATTAAAATTTAAAGAAATCGATCAAAAAGAGCTGGTGGATGATAGAAGTGAAAGTAAATAAAGATCATAAGGTAAGTAATAAGAAGATAAAAGGCATAGTGGATTATTTGATAATTGGAAATTCCGCATCGGGACTTGCTGCCGCTGAAAGCATCAGGGAGACTGACAAGAAGGGGAGACTTGTAGTGATTACCGAAGAGGAATATACAAATTATTCTAAACCGCTTATAACATATTATCTTGCAGGGAAAGTCGACCTGGACAATATATATTTTAAGCCTGAAAGCTTCTATAAAGATAATAATATCGAGCTTCTTACCAGTACGAATATTAAAAGCATAGACCCTGAAAAACAGGAAATTGTCACTGGGAGCAGGGATAAGATCAATTATAAAAAACTGCTTATTGCAAGCGGAGGAAGACCTATTGTACCCGGGATCAAAATAAGTGGCAGATCTGTTAAAGCTGCCCTGCCTTTTGATTCTATAGACGGTTCAAATTACAGTGATGTCGGAGGGATATTTACCCTTACCACACTCGAGGACTCCATCAGGATCAAGAATTATATTGAGAAGAATGAAATTAAAAGCATAACGATCCTCGGCGGCGGTTTGATAGGACTTAAGTCTGCAGAAGCATTTCTTGAGATCGGGCTCAAGATAAATATTGTAGAACTTGCGGACAGGATACTGGCGGCCACTTTTGACAGCCAGGCATCCGGGATCATTGAGAATGCAATTGAGTCCACGGGAAGCAGGATCTATAAAAATAACACCATTGAAGAAATATTTGTCGACTCCGGGAAGGTATACGGATACCGCTTGAGGGATGGCAGGGAGAATGATTGTGATCTGCTTATACTTGCAATCGGTGTAAGTCCTGACCTTGGATTCATAAAAGAAGGTATGATCGATACAAACAGGGGGATAAAGGTTGACAGCAGGATGAAGACTTCTGCCGAAAATGTATATGCAGCAGGCGATATCATAGAGGGACTGGACATACTTCTCGAAGAAAACAGAAATATTGCTATCTGGCCCCTTGCTGTAAGGCAGGGAAGGATTGCGGGAAGCAATATGGCGGGAAACACAGTCGACTATGAAGGTGGATTTTTCATGAATTCAGTAGAGATACTCGATATACCTTCGATATCGATGGGAGTCACAAATCTTAGCATGCAGGATGATAATGGTGTTGAAATAAAGAAGATCTTCAAACCCGATCAAAACCTGTACAGAAAAATTGTGATAAAAGATGACAAGATAATAGGTGTTATCATGATAGGAAATATTGAACGTGCCGGGATCTACTCGGGTCTCATAAGGAATAGAATAGATCTTTCAGGGGTTAAGGAAAATATCTACCGGGAAGATTTCGGGATAATACACCTGCCTTCTGAATACAAAAAGCATCTTGTTGTCGGAGAAGGAATAGAAGTATGAGAAAAGTCATTGATGCAAAAGGTCTTCAATACAGGGAGCTTAATAGCAATATAAGGTTATTGCTGGGACAATCCCATTTTTCCGATAAAAAGATCGAGGGGAAAATAGAACTTACCCTTAATAATGTCCTTGGACATAGATATATAGGAGACGGGCTCAAGGAAGACCACAGGATAAATATCATGGGAATCCCTGGAAATGACCTTGCAGCTTTTATGGATGGTCCGACAATAGAAGTCTTTGATAATGGACAGGATGGTATCGGGAACACTATGAATGCCGGGAAAGTCATCATCCATGGAGATGTGGGAGATATAATCGGTTATTCTATGAGGGGCGGAGAGATATATATTGAAAAAAATGTAGGCTTCAGGTGTGGGATCCATATGAAATCATACCGGGAAAAGATACCGGTCATAGTAATAGGAGGGAGTGCCGGAAATTTCCTGGGAGAGTATATGGCAGGAGGAACAATAATACTTCTGGGGCTCTACCATCAAGAGTTGACACATTTCCCTTATTCCGGGACCAGGCAGCTTGTAGGTGATTATATTGGCACAGGTATGCATGGAGGTGTCATATATATCAGGGGCGATGTAGCCGATCACAAACTTGGAAAGGAAGTTAAAAAGGCCCCGATAGACAAAGAAGACAAAAAAATATTGAATAAATACATCAGCAATTACTGTAAATATTTTAATATAGGGAAAGGGCAAATAAAAACTGACCAGTTTTTAAAACTTATTCCATTCTCTCACCGTCCATATGGTAGGCTGTACACTTATTAGGGATATTATTATTTTTTAAGTATAGCTCATTTTTATGCAGTTTTTTGGGGCCGGTTTGATAGGTAAAATATAACAATTTTATTATATTCATATAAGTTTTTTATGATATAATACAAACCAGTTTAAAGGCATCCGGAGGTGGCGCTAAGATGGATTTCTTTTTGCTTTATCAATATATAGTGGCTGGTATTCTTTTATTAATAATGATCAATTTCATTATTAATAATTTCCTGTTTAAAAACACTATAAAATACAAACTCCCCGAAAGCTTCCTTAAGGAAAGACCACTGATATCAATCCTTATTCCTGCACGGAATGAAGAGGATAATATTAAAAGGTGTATTAATTCACTGCTCAAGCAGGATTATGAAAATCTTGAAATACTTGTACTTGATGATGGTTCCATAGACGCAACAGCAAATATTGTAAATGAGCTTATAAAAAAGGATTCCCGTGTCAGATTGTATTATGGTAAACCCCTTGCCAGGGGTTGGCTCGGAAAATCCTATGCCTGTCAACAATTGGCCGGCTATGCAAAAGGAGAATATCTCCTGTTTGTAGATGCAGATACTCTTCATTTCCCGACTTCTGTGTCCTCATCGGTGGCGTGCCTGTTAAGATACAAAATAGATGCGCTTTCTGTATTTGCAAAGCAGATAATGGTAACAATTCCTGAAAGGATGGTGATCCCTTACAGTAATTTTATGATAATGGGATTTATGCCGCTGGCGCTTATCAGGAGATCCAGGAAAGCTCTATTCTGCACTGCAATAGGACAGTTCATGCTTTTCAAGAAAGATGTTTATAAAGCCATAGGGGGTCATGAATCTGTAAAGGGAGAGATACTGGAAGATGTCATCATCTCCAAGCAGGTAAAAAGGTGCGGATATAAGTTTATGATATTTGATGGAAGAAGCAATCTCTACTGCAGGATGTATCATAATTTCTCTGAAGTCGTAAGAGGATATGCGAAGGTTCTTTTTGCTTCATTCGATTATAGTATCACGATGTTATCCATAGCAATTGTGATGATAGCAGCGATATACCTTATGCCTTTTGTAATGTTACCATTAAGCATAATCTTTGACTGGCAGCAGATATATGTAAACATAATATTCCTCCAGATAATATTTATATTAATAACAAGAATAATGCTGACAATCAGGTACAGGATGAAGGTCATCGACATAGTTCTTTTCCCCCTTTCGATAATATATCTTCTATCGATGGCAGTAAATTCCATCATACAATATAGATTTAATATTGGCGTATGCTGGAAGGGAAGAACTTACAATGTTGTAGAGAATGAAGATAATGAGGAAGAGCTAAAGCTTATAAATGATAATTATAAATAGGGATCTGCCAAGAGATCATTAATACTATAAACTTCTGACTACCAAAAAGGTCACATTTAATACAGGAAACCCTATCTTATTTTTGGAGTAAACAGGTCCTTCATAGTCTTTTCTTTCCTGAATCTAAAGTTCTCGCCCAGGCTCATACTGCGGTTTATATATTTAGGTATTATAAGTAGGAGGAGCAATAAAGTCATAATAAGATAGAGTGAGCTCCCCTTGAATAACCATAAAAAGATCCCGGTGGTGACTAGTCCCACAACTACTCCCCAGATCATATTTCTTATCAGGAAAAGTCCCGAGACCAT
>JAZFRP010000006.1:0-2408 GCA_036445715.1 Candidatus Humimicrobiaceae bacterium
GATGATATGGGTGCACAGGATACCATGGTTATATCCCCGGAAATGTGGAGGAAATACTTTAAACCGCGGATGGCAAAGCTATACTCTGAACTCAAATCCATTAATCCGGGATTGAAGATAGCCTACCATACAGACGGCAGTGTATACCCCATAATAGATGATCTATTGGAGATCGGTTTGGATATCCTAAACCCCATCCAGCCAAAAAGTATGGATCCTTATTTAATAAAGAAAAAATACGGCAAAGACCTCACACTCTGGGGGACCATAGATATCCAGGAGACATTACCTTTCGGGAGCACTGAAGATGTGGAAAAAGAAGTAAGGGAAAGAATAAAGGGCCTGGCCCCTGGAGGAGGCTTTATCATCAGCCCTACCCACCATGTCCAGATAGATACACCATTGGAGAATTTCTTTACTTTCTGGGATACTGCTGAAAAATATGGCAAATATCCCATAGGGAACAAATAAGACTTAAGTTAAAAACTACTAATAAGTTTTGTATATGCAAATGCCATTATACGAGGTGATGATCATGAAAAGCTATAAAGTAGGCGTAATAGGTACCGGGATGGGAAGTACCGTTCTTGAGGTCAATAAATTCAGTGATATAAGACTTGAAGTGATCGGTGTCTGCAGTAAGAGCATAAAAAGAGCGGAGAGATATAAGAGTCTGTTCGGCTTAAAATATGCATTTGATGACTACAGGAGGTTAATAGAAGTAGACGAGATCGATATTATTGCTGTTTTCTCCCCTGACCACCTGCATGCTGAACATTGTCTCGAAGCATTACGGGCCGAAAAAAATGTGATATGTACAAAACCACTGGTGACTTCGCTTGATGATGCAAAAGAGATCGTAAAACTCGTTAAAGAAAAAAAACTAAAATTTCTTACCGGCCAGACAATGCGCTATGATCCTCAATTCTCAGCTATGAAGAAAATGTTTGATGACGGAGACCTTGGTGAACCAATAGTAGCCGAAGCGCATTATGTCCATGATATGAGGCCGGTTTACAAGATGACACCGTGGAGGTTAAATATTCCACAAGATTTTATGTATGGAGGAGTATGTCACCCCGTGGATGTACTGAGATGGTTTATGGGTGATGTAGAAGAAGTCTTTGCATATGGTAAAAGGGGAGGGCTGACCCCGGAATATTCCCTGATCGGAAATTTCATCTTGAATTTGAAATTTAAAAATGGAGTCATAGGGAGGATCCTCGGTATTTATGATATTGTCCATCCCCCCATGCCGATGATGGGAGTCAGTATTTTTGGGTCCAAGGGAAGTGCAATAGGGGATTTTACAGATAAATCCGGAGGTAATGTAAAAGTAGTCCTGGATAAATTTGATTATAAAATGGAAAGTGAGACTAATTATCCTCCTGAGATCGAAGGTGCCTACGGACATGGAGAGACAGTCCTCAGATACCTGAAGCATTTTCAGGATTGTCTTGATAGGGATGAGAAGCCTGACCCTGATGCTGAAGAAGGGGCTAAATCAATCGCTGTATGTTCTGCAGCCTGGGAATCGGTAAAGACAGGAAAACCGGTAAAAGTATTTAATGAGTTTTAACTGGAGGTTAAAGAGCTTTGAAAATGAAAACAAGCCCAAGGGCAGGATTTCTACCATTATATCTAAAACTTTATGATGACTTGATCCCTGATATGCGGCCCGGGATCGAAAAGTTTCTAAGGACCATTAGAGAAGAACTGGAAAATAGAGGTATCAACATTATTAGTTCTCCTGTCTGCCGTATCGAAAAGGAATTCATTGATGCAGTCAAATTATTTGAGAGAGAAGAAGTTGATGCCTTGATCACGCTTCATCTTGCTTATTCGCCCTCACTTGAGTCTGCAGAAATATTATCGGGGATAAATATTCCTATTATAGTACTGGATACTACTCCGGTTTATGATTTTGGGGAGGGGGCAGGTCCTGGAGACATACTTTATAATCATGGAATACATGGAGTACAGGATTTCTGCAGTATTTTAAAAAGAAACAATAAAGATTTCTTTATAGAAGCAGGTCACTGGGAAAAATCAGATGTATTGGACAATATCGCAGAGAGAACAAAATCAGCTTTCCTGGCAAAATATTTTTCTAATATGGATGTCGGCACTATTGAAGGACCTTTTAAAGGAATGGGTGATTTCTATATTCACCCGAAACAGTTGAAAGAAATTACCGGAATAAATATTGTAAAAATAACAGCAGAAGAACTGGCAGGAGCACTTCCCGGACCTGAAGATATAGAAATAAAAGATGAATTGAAATTTAATAATAAAGAATTTGATATAGGAGATTTAAGCGAAAAAGCCCATATTGACTCAATAAGGACAGGGATTGCTGTAAGAAGATGGATCGAAGTCAACGATCTTGGCGCATTCACTATGAATTT
>JAZFRP010000007.1:0-7671 GCA_036445715.1 Candidatus Humimicrobiaceae bacterium
GTCATAATTATCTCAAAAGTATTCGTAGCGGCAGGATCTTTCTCCCTTGCTGAGTTAACCAATTCTTTTAATTCGCTTATCATTCCCATATTAATTACCTGCTAGATTATTGATTTAATCATTATCCAAATATTTTAATGTTTGCTCAAGTCTTTGTAAATACAATGGGCATAATAACCTGAGTTATTATTTCAGAAGGGCGATTGCCTGGGCAGCGGCCCCTTCTCCCCTGCCGCAAAAACCGAGGTGTTCTGTTGTTGTGGCTTTTAGATTTATTTGGGAAATATCAATCTTAAGAATATCTGCAATATTTTCCTCCATCTTTCCAAAATATTTAGAGACTTTTGGTTCCTGGAGGATAAGTACGGTATCAATATTCTCAATCTCAAAACCCTCTGCCTCCATCTTTTTCCTGACCTCCCCAAGAAGGGTAAGACTTGATATATCCCTATATTCCATATCACTATCCGGAAAATGGATTCCGATATCACCCAGTCCGCAGGCACCAAGTATCGCATCCATAATGGCATGGACCAGCACATCTGCATCTGAATGACCCTCAAGCCCTTTCTCGTGATCTATTTCTACGCCACCAAGGATAAGCTTCCTCCCTGAGGCATATGCATGAACATCAAATCCGGTTCCAACTCTCATCAGCTAAACACTTTCTGTATAATTAACTATGGTTTCCCATTTTTATTTATAAAAAGCTCTGCAAGAAAAAGGTCCACCGGGGTAGTAATCTTTATATTCTCATGCCTTCCCCTGGTTACATTTACCTTCCAGCCCATTCTTTCAATAAGGCTCGCATCATCGGTTCCTATAAATTCTTCCTCTGCAGCTTTACGGTGTGCCTCTATTATCTCCTTATAAAAGAAAGTCTGCGGAGTCTGCGCATGCCAGACAGTATCCCTTGGAATAGTTGCATCAATTGTGCTGCCGCTTACTCTCTTTATCGTCTCTTTTGCGGGTGCGGCAAGAATGACTCCTTTTACTTCGGAATCCTTTTTATTGTCGTTTACCAGTCTCCTTATGGTAGTATTTATCTCCTCAGGCGTTACCAGGGGCCTGACACCATCATGGATGAGGACAATATTTGTGTTTTCCGGAATACTTAAAATAGCATTAAAGACAGATTCCTGCCTGTGGCTTCCACCGATCACCAGTTTTCTGACCTTGGAAAATTTGTATTTTTCTACAATATTTTTCCTGCATGAATCCAGATGATCCTCAGGAACAGATACATAGATTGCATCTACCTTTGGAGTCTTCTCAAAAATAGACAGGGTATGAGCCAGAATAGGTTTATTATATATATTTAAAAACTGTTTACTGATATTGCTTTTTAATCTGGTGCCCTTGCCTGCTGCTGTAATAATCGCTACATTCATATTTTTCTAACTTTCAAGATCACTGTAACCCCGGAGACTACGCTCCGGCATATCTAAGGTTTTATTTATTTACACTTTGATCTTGGGTGATATTCCTCCCCTATTATACGGCTCATTATAGAGATAATATTCAGAATATTTCTTCAAGCGGTCATAAAGTGAATTTGCCCTTACCTTACCCATCCCGGCCACTTCGGATAATTCATCGATACTTGCATCAAGTATGCTTTTCAGGTCACCGAATTTATCAATTAAATTGATTATTATAGATTGGGGCAGCCTGCGGACATCGGAAAGTATGCGGACTCCCCTGGGTTGAAGGGTTGACTCCTTAAGGTTTCCCACTGTCTTATAACCCAGGATATGAGCTATCCTGTTAAGATCAAGAAGTTCATCCGCTGAAAGGGCATTTATCTTCTCCTTGATCCGGGAGGGTTCTGATTTATTATCAGGATGATTGTAGTCAGTCACAATATTTGTAGAATCACTTGCGACATTAGCCATAAGTTCTTCAATCTGCATACTTAGAAGCCTTCCATCAACACCGAGCTCATAAATATACTTTTTGACTTCCTTTTCTGTCTTCTCGACTATGCTTGACCTTTGTAGTACGCTGCATACATCAAATAAAGTAACAAGGTCTTCAAGCTCTCTTACAGTCAGATTGAAAGTAAGGGCATCAAGTCCTTCCTTGTATTTTTCCAGCGTCTGAAGTGCCTGGTTGGCTTTTGTCAAAACTACTCTTGGCTCCTCCAGCATATACCTGATATTGCCCTTATAGATGGTGATTACATCCCTCTTCTGGGAAATAGAGATAACAAGTGTGTCTGTTTGCTTTGCGACTCTCTCAGCGGTCCTGTGCCTTGTGCCTGTCTCAGTTGTCTTTATTTCAGGATTAGGAAAAAGATGGGTATTGGCATAGAGTATCCTTCTGCCGTCAGAACTTAGTATTATGGCGCCATCCATCTTCGCAAGTTCATAGAATTTTGTGGGAGAAAAGCCGCAACCGATATAAAATCCACCATTAACCAGCTTCAAAACTTCTTCTGAATCGCCTATTACTATCAGGCCGCCGGTTTTTCCCTGGAGGATATATTCCATACCCAGGCCGAGTTCAGTGCCGGGAGCGATCTTGCGGAGGCTTTCCAGCAAAAGTTCTTCTTGATTCTTATTATTCATAGTCTTAAAAGTAAATCATCTAATATTATACTTATTATAACAATTTTATTTGAAAACTGTTAAACAACATATTTGAAAAAACTATACTTTTAAGACGCTGGCGGAGCTACTAAGTTTCTTAATTTCAAATTGCATTTTGCCGTCTTTTGATTTCACGACTACTTTTTGTCCTGATTTTACTTCACCTGCAATGATCTTCTCGGATATCGGGTCCTCGATAAGGTGCTGAATGGCCCTCCTCATTGGTCTTGCACCCATCGTAGAATCATAGCCTTTATTAAGAAGCAGGTCCTTTGCGCTTTTTTTAATATCGATTAAGATACCCTGCAGTTCAAGTGCCTGTCCGAGCCTGGACATCATAAGATCCATTATATTATAGACCTGTTTCTCAGTAAGTTTATGGAATACGATGACTTCGTCTAAACGGTTTAAAAATTCCGGCCTGAATACTCTTTTTAACTCACTCATAACCTTATCTTTTATCTCGTCATAAGAGAGATCTTCAGTGTCTATCTTTTTAAATCCCATAGGTGTGCTCTTCTGTATTTCCCTTGCTCCGAGATTTGAAGTCATGATTATTACAGTATTTTTAAAATCAACTCTTTTACCCTGTGAATCAGTAAGGTGTCCATCTTCAAAAATTTGTAGAAGAATATTAAAAACATCAGGATGAGCTTTTTCGATCTCATCAAGCAGTATTACACTATAGGGTTTTCTTCTTACCATCTCAGTCAGCTGTCCGCCCTCGTCATAACCAACGTAGCCGGGTGGTGAACCTACAAGCTTCGAAACAGAATGTTTTTCCATATATTCAGACATATCTACCTGTATGAGTGTCTCTTCCTTTTCAAAAAGGAATTCTGCAATGGTCTTTGCAAGCTCTGTCTTGCCTACTCCTGAAGGTCCCAGGAACATAAATGAACCAATAGGCCTTTTGGGGTCCTTCAGTCCTGAACGCGATCTTCTGATCGCCTTGGATATTGTCATTATTGCCTGGTCCTGTCCTATGACTCTTTTGTGGAGGTCATCTTCCATTTTCATAAGCCTTGATGATTCTGTTGAAGTAAGCTTATAAACAGGAACACCTGTCCAGTTTGAAAGGACCTCGGCTATGTCATTTTCATCAACAATCTCTTTATTTGTCTTTTTTGAACGGCTCTTTTGCTCTTCTATTTCCTTCTTTTCCTTTAGGAGTTGTTTTTCTTTATCACGTAATTGAGCAGCTTTTTCAAAATCCTGATCCTTTATAGCCTGTTGTTTTTGCTCTACAATGCTTGTGATGCTTGCTTCCAGTTCTTTAAGGTCAGGTGGAGTTGTAAGTGTACGGACCCTTACCCTTGAGCTTGCTTCATCTATCAGGTCGATTGCCTTATCGGGAAGAAACCTGTCGCTGATATATCGTTGTGACAATTTTGCAGCTGAATTTATTGCTTCATCAGTTATCGTCAGACTGTGGAATGTCTCATACCTTGCTTTTAGGCCCTTTAGTATCTCGATAGTCTCAAATACAGAGGGCTCATCAACAAAGATAGGTTGAAACCTACGCTCCAGGGCTTTATCTTTTTCAACATATTTACGGTATTCAGTGACAGTTGTGGCACCTATTGTCTGTATCTCGCCTCTTGCAAGCATGGGTTTTAAGATACTGGCTGCATCTATGGCTCCTTCGGCAGCCCCGGCCCCTACAAGCGTATGGACTTCATCAATAAATAAAATAATATTTCCACTATCTTTTATCTCTGCAAGTACCTTCTTTAGTCTTTCCTCAAAATCTCCCCTGTACCTGGAACCTGCGACAAGCGCACCCAGGTCGAGCGTAAATATCTTTTTACCCGAAAGATTGGATGGTATTTTCTTTGTTATAATATATTGGGCAAGTCCTTCTACTATAGCAGTCTTCCCCACACCGGATTCACCTATCAGTATTGGATTATTTTTGGTCCTTCTTGAAAGGATCTGTATTATCCTGTCGATCTCCTTTTTCCTGCCGATAACAGGATCCAGCTTCCCGTCTTTTGCAAGCTTTGTAAGTTCCCTGCCAAACTGGTTTAACATCTTCAGTGTCCTCTTCGGCATGCTGCTTGCCTGGCTGGTCTTTGGGTCTGAGTCAGCATAAAGTGACTGCCTGTTCAGGATCTCCTTTACCTTTTCTTTTACATTACTCAGGGTGATCCCAAGACTATTCAATACTCTTGCCGCTACTCCTTCCCCCTCGCGGAGAAGTCCCAGCAATATATGTTCTGTACCAATATAATTATGCCCCATCTGTAGAGCCTCCCTCAGGGAAAGCTCAAGAACTTTCTTTGCCCTGGGTGTAAAAGGTATGTGTTCATATGACTCAGAACTTCCTTCAGTGACTACATCTTTTATCGCAGCCCTTATATTATTAAAATCCATATCAAGTTCCTGGAATACTTTTGCTGCAATTCCTTCCTTCTCGTCGATCAGTCCCAGTAGAATATGCTCGGTACCAATATAATTCTGTTTCAGGAACCGCGCTTCATCCTGAGCCTTTACAACTACTTTTCTCGCTCTTTCTGTAAATCTTTCAAACATAATTTATTTCTATTCCTCCAATACTTTCTCTCTTATCAGGTCCGCTCTCTTTAAATCGATATCATCATCAGAAACCGGTCCCTCTATCTCAAAATTAGAGATTATATGAGAATCACTAATTATATTAATAAGTTCAAATAAATCAAAGTCCCTGGTTTTTTCGACAATTCCCAGATCAAGGCCAAGCCTTAAAATAGAGAGGAGCTCCAGGGCCTCATCAAAAGATAATATTTTAGCATATTTTAAAAGTCCATATGACCGGTATACATTATCTTTTGCTCCAAGAAGGTCCTTTTTAACCAGTTTCTTCCTGGAATTTTCTTCCTCCTCAATTATATTTAAGCAAATTGCCTGCATTTCTTCAACTATCTCTTCTTCGCTCTTACCCAATGTCTTCGAACTTGATATCCTGAATAGATTGCCAATGATCTCAGAATTTATCCCCGAAAAACCACTTATAGAGCATCCTACCTTTGTGAGATTCTTGATAAAGTCTGCTATCTCCGGACTGATCGCAATTGCCGGAAGATGAGTTATTATCGATACTTCCAGCGCTGTGCCCAGATTGGCGGGATTTGCGGTAAGGTATCCCCATTCCTTGTCAAAAGAAAATGAAAGTCTTGATTCAAGTAATTTTTCCATTTTTCCTGTTATGGCATATCCTTCTTTTATACTTGAACCCCGGGATGATACCTGTATCCTTATATGGTCATCCCAGCACAATAATATGGAAATGGCACTATCCTTTAAGGAAAGGTGGGGGGATAGGAGTATTGCCCTGCCTGACAGTTTTGATACAAAGTCTTCATCAATCTGATAATCATCAAGGATCATTTGCCTCTGTACTCTCGTAAGCCTTGAGAGCCTGTGGAAATGAAACTCGGGAAGCTGCTCTATACCTTCCATACAATCATGGATTGTTCTTATTATCTGGTTTCTTTCATCAAGGGAGCTGGAAGAGGGAAACTTATGATTCGCAAGATTCCGGGCAATGGCTATTCTTGTGCTGAGAATAGTGGAGTTTCCGTCCAGGTTTCCTATTTCGGATGCATTCCCTGAAAGAAAGTTCCTTGAATCATTCATATATATTTTTCTCCAATTGCTTTATCTCATCCCGTATCCTGGCAGCTTCTTCGAAATTCTCAACAAAGATCTCTCTTTTTAACCTGTTCCGGAGATCCCTTATACTTTTCTCAAGCTTGATCTGCCCGGTAGTATTTTCCGGGATCTTTCCCTTGTGTTCGATATTTTTATGTATGGCTTTAATGATCGGAAGTAATATATTTTTAAACTCGCTATAACAGTTAGGACAACCCATCTTGCCAAGTTTTTTTATATTCTTAAGATCCATATTGCAAAAAGAACAGGATCTATTCTTTCTAACTTCAAGATTTTTAAGGTTTTTTAATTCCCTAATGCCATTTGGTCGACCTTCATCAGCTTTAAAGATCTTGTAAAGGATCTTTGTAAGGTCCTTATGGAAATCCTCCTCTGAAAAAAAGGAAAAATCCCCGGCACATCCTGCACAGATATTCACTTTTTCAACATTATCATTCTGTACCCTGATAAGGTGGATCGTAGCTTTATTCTTTTTACAAAAATCGCATATCATTTATTATCACCATCTAATGGTACTCATCTTATTTAATATTTAAATTCTTAAGAAGCGGGAACAGAATCACATCCCTGATGGAATCACTTCCGGTCAGGAGCATAACCAGCCTGTCTATACCTATGCCTTCTCCGCCTGTCGGCGGCATCCCGTATTCAAGAGCTTTGAGAAAATCAATATCTATTTTTCCAGTTATTCTTTCTTCTTCGTCCTTACTATTTGCCTGGTTTTTGAATCTATCCAGCTGGTCACGTGGGTCAATAAGCTCCGAAAATGCATTCGCCATCTCTTCTCCCCCTATAAAGAGCTCAAATCTTTCAGTCAGGTTTTCATTATCCGGGTGCCTCTTTGCAAGCGGGGATATCTCTATTGGATAATCCTTTATAAAAGTAGGCTGGATGAGTTTCGGCTCGACTACTGTTTCAAATATTTCATTTATGATCTTTCCGGTACCCCAATCCTTGCTGACTTCAATATTAAGATCTTTACATATTTTTTCCAGATCGATACGTTTAGTTGAAAAATCTATATTTATTTTTCCATAATGTTCTATGGATCCCAGCATTGTAAACTTTTGCCACGAGGGACCAAGGTCAATATCTTCACCCCTGTATTTAAAATCCAGTTTGCCTGTGGATTCTTTTGCAATATATTTTATTAGTTCTTCTGTTAGTTTCATCAGATCATTATAATCACAAAAAGCCTGATAAAACTCTACCATTGTAAATTCAGGATTATGTTTATAAGATATACCTTCATTCCTGAAATTACGGTTTATCTCATATACTTTTTCGAATCCTCCGATGATCAATCTTTTAAGATAAAGCTCCGGAGCTATCCTGAGGTAAAGATCCATATCAAGTGCATTATGATGTGTGACAAACGGACGGGCCGCTGCACCACCAGGTATAGACTGCAGCATAGGGGTCTCTA
>JAZFRP010000008.1:0-2282 GCA_036445715.1 Candidatus Humimicrobiaceae bacterium
ACTTCCATTAATATATCCTGGCCGGTCTTTACTATCCTGCTGGTACTGTTTTCAAGGAATTGCCGGAGTGTTTTTTCCAGCCTGTCCTGCAAGATCGCTCCCGGTGACGAATATCCATTATTGTAAATATTTTTTATCATTTACCCCTATTATCATGGCCAAAATTAATTTTCTGACATAAACCTCAAAATACCAAATATGAAGGCTTCCGGTCTCGGTGGGCAGCCTGGTATGAACATATCTATTTTTATATCCTTTTTGAACTTTTTAAGATGTTTTATTCCGCCGCAGAAACGTCCCTCTCCAATGGCACAACTCCCAATTGCAAACACCCATTTTGGTTTGTTCATCCTTAGATAGATATCTTTAGCTCTTCTTACACTTCCCTCATTTGAAAATCCCGCAATTAAAAGAATATCCGCATCTTCTGCGGTATTTACAAAATTTATTCCAAATCTCTGTATATCATAAAGGGGTCCCCTTGCTGCAAATATTTCCCCTTTACAGCACCCGAAACCCGGGACAATTATATTTAAATTATTTTTTTCTATATTTGGAGCCAAATGGACACCTGAAATCTGTTTCCTATAAGTTTTATTTATTAATGGTCCCGGACCTTGAAATAAAGATAAGGAGGATCATAAAACCTAAAAATACTGCACCGATCATATAAAGTCCGTTATTTATCCCCATATTCCAGGAATAGTAAAATACCGTAAGAGCCAGTATTACGGTCAAGCTCATAAGGACAAAGATAAAACCTAAAAGGGCTATATTTTTTCTCAAGTATGGGTCATGAGCCTGAGCCGGCAGATTGTTTTTCTTTTTTTCTTTTTCTTTGAAACCGTTACCCCTCATATTTACGTCAATATCTATACGGGAATTGTCCTGATCCCTCGAAAGGATCTTTTTTCTTATAATTTTTGAGATAATGTATATCAGGGCAAATACTATCATGGAGACCAGGATAAAAATTACAAAAGCTATAGTATTGTTAATATAGGCGGCAATTGATTCTTCGGGCATATATTTATCCTACAGATAGTATTCTTGTTTATAATTTATGAGTTTAAACTTTATCATAATTATATGGCTACTTCAATTATAAGGAGCCTTTTACAATTATATTTTTGAAAAAAATATACTATAATAAAAAATGATGAGAAAAATAAGATCTTCTCAAAATAGAGATACGATTAAAAAGGTCGGGGTATTCTGCTGGTCGGTTATCGGCTTCCTTGTAATTGCAGCTCTTTTCTTCTATGTGGTCTACCTCATAAGAATAGCTGTAATACCTCTTTTTATTGCAATGGCTATAGCATACCTTATCTCTCCCCTGATGCACCTGCTTAACAGGAAGATGCGTAAAGGGTTCGCATTGGCAATAACATATATACTATTCACAGGTATAATAGGGCTTATATTTTTCTTTCTTATCCCGGTGATCGTGGACCAGTTCAGGGTATTTATAGATAAGTTTCCCCAATATCTACAGAACTTAAACGATACGATCGATACTTTTTTTAAGGACAGTATCATCATTAAATCCATCGAAAACCTTGTCGGGCAAAATATCGTAGCACCTGACACCGATGCTGTCACACAGTATTTTATGGGAAGATTTAATTTTGAGGAGATAAACCTGTTTGAGCAGGCTACAGCATTTACAAGATCTATAATAAATATTGTGCTTTATCTTCTCGTAGGTCCGATCCTGGGTGTCTACATTTTAAAAGATATTGATAAGCTCAGGGGAGGATTTATCAGTATCATACCGAGAAGGTTCAGGAAGCCTGTGGCAAATACAATGGACAGGATAAACAATGTGGCCGGGAGGTATATAAGGGGTCAGATCTTCATATCTGTTATTGTGGGCGTATTATGTACCATAGCCCTTCTTATTCTTAAGGTAGATTTTCCTGTACTTCTTGGTGCTAGTGCGTGCATTTTTAATCTTATTCCACTGCTTGGACCATTTATCGGAGCCCTGCCTGCGGCCCTTGCGGCACTGTTTATTTCACCACTTAAGGCCCTCCTTGTAATAATTGTATTTATTGCTATTCAGCAGATTGATAGTTATGTGATATCACCAAATGTTATGAAATACCAGGTAGGTGTAAATCCGGGACTTATAATATTTTCCCTTATAGCAGGAGGAGCACTTTTCGGTTTCTGGGGACTTCTTATAGCTGTTCCAACAGTGGCAATAATACAGGAAACACTAAAATATTATGTTTTAGAAAGAAACAAATCAACATCCCGGTAAATATCCTTCAGGGGTT
>JAZFRP010000009.1:0-3988 GCA_036445715.1 Candidatus Humimicrobiaceae bacterium
CCGACGATCACTGCTAAGCAGGCAATGGCAATAATCATATCATCAAGCCCGATTGCTTTTCCAACTAATACAATTGCGGCGCCTTTTCCGCAATCAAATAAAAAAGTAGGTAGACCGGCCTTCACCCCATACTGCCGCCCAACTCCTGCAGTTCCTGGCCTATCGATTTTAGCAAGGTCTTTCTTTATTCCCCTCCTGCCATATATCTTTACTATGATATATGAAAAGAGGACCGAACCAAGCAGATAACTTGCTATTATGTAAAAGATCTTGAAATAAATCGTATCGACCATAATTTTAATCCTTTACTTGTATTACTTATTAAGGCAAGATTATATCAGAATATTTGGCCACTGTTTAGCCTTATACAAACTTGTGAGAAAGGTAATATCATGCCGGAAATGTGGGAATCTGTAAAGGAATTCATCTTTTTATCACTTTTTCTGATCATTGCCATCATCCTTAAAAGAAAGATCAAATTTTTACAAAGGTTTCTTATCCCCACTTCTATAATCGGAGGTTTCATCGGCCTTATACTGGGAGCCGAAGTCTTAAATTGGATACAGCTTGATATTACCAGGCTTGGGACCATTATCTATCATTTGATGGCAATTGGATTTATTTCTATCGCATTAAAGGAAAGGACGTCTGTACCCACAAGCCACCGCAGGGATAATGTAAATACCGGTCTTGCTATTATCTCTTCTTATCTTACCCAGGGAATAATCGGGTTTGCTATTACTCTTTCGCTGGCTTATACATTTCTTCCAAAATTATTTCCACCCTTCGGGCTACTTTTGCCCCTTGGATTTGCCCAGGGTCCGGGCCAGGCTTTTTCAATAGGCACAAGCTGGGAGGAGCTGGGATTCATAAATGGGGGGAATATAGGGCTTGCTATTGCTACCATAGGATTTCTATGGGCTATTTTTTTCGGGATCCCCCTCATGAATGTGCTTGTGAGGAAAAAGAAAGCATGGGGACTGGAGGACCGTGAAAAAGTCATTAAATTAAAAGTCAAAGATACAGGGGAGAAACATACCGAAAATATACCGAAAAAGATGTTTATCGACAGTCTTACTGTACAGGTAGTACTAATAGGTTTTGTCTATCTGATCACTTATTTCACCCTTAGAGGCATTTCCGTGGCTCTGGAGCCATTGGGTGAATACGGCCATACCGTGGCACAACTGCTCTGGGGATTTCACTTCGTGATCGCCACTATGTTTGCCATTCTTGTCCGGATAATATTGAATGCATTAAAGAAAAAGAACTGGTTGCACATAAAATATCCCGATAATTATATACTCCAGAGAATATCTGCCGGGTCATTTGATTTTATGATAGTTGCAGCAATTGCAGCATTATCTATTTCAACATTCAAGGAAAACTGGATACCGATAGTCATCGTGACTACTACAGGTGGAATATTCACAATCATATATACGTTTTATCTATGCAGGAGGATATACACAAATTACATCATTGAACATATGGTAGGCCTATTCGGACAGTTTACCGGCACAATAACTACCGGAATGGCATTGCTCAGGGAAATCGATCCTGATTCAGAATCCAATGTTCCGGAAAACCTTGTCCTGGGAGGAGCTGTTGCACTGCCCCTTGGCGTGCCGCTAATGTTTGTGCTGGGTTTTGCTGTCACAGGATATACTTCGGGAAGACCACTTTTTTACTTTTATTCCCTTGGAATATTTGTCCTCTACCTGGGTGCAATACTTGCATATTTATTGATCAGGAGCAGAAGGAAAAAGGCTTCTAAATAAACCAGCGGACAAAAGGATATTATACGGATGGATCAATAGATATAAGCAAAAAAATAGAGAGATCACAAGAAATAATTCTAGACTGATATTGATTGTATGCATGATCTACAAAATACAGTCTTTTTATTGTCTATATTTTCCAGAGTGTTTGAAGGGGACATAATGCACAGGGCATCGCTGCAATGAACAAGACCCATAGTATGTCCTATGCCATGCAGGGCTTCTTTGAGGATCCTTTCATAATAAAGAGTCCTTTCCAAACCTGTGAGTCTTCTAACAGAAAGAGGGAATTTACCCATCTTTCTTTTTTTCAGTCCTGCCTGGAAATAATCTTTTTTGAAATGAGGATGAAGCTTGATGATAGAAATTATACATATCCTGGGGAAGGGGGCGGCAAGCCCGAATACATGATCAAGATTACCCGCAAAAAGATCCCTGTCAAAAATAGCAAGATTTATATCCCTGGCTTCCTTGAGCGTAAGGTTCTCTGCGAGATAACCCAGAAGCTTTTTTCCATCATACTGGTTCTTTTCTATTTTAAAAAAAGAAGCTGGTACAATAACACGCTTTGATACTGATATATCATTAAAGACCCGGGCAAGATTCTTTTGAAGGTATCTTAATATGCTTCTGCCTATATCATTGAGGACCAGAATATTGATTTTCTCTTCCATAGTAAATTAATTCTAAAGCACAGACACACTAATTCCAATGTCTTTTATACAGTTTTTTATGATAGACTTAAAAAGAAAGTTAAATTATCTTTTACAATCTTATTTTCTAAATAGAACCCTTGAAATACTGCACCTATTTACAGGCAGGTTATAATATTTTTAAATGAGTAATAAACGAAGCATGCATTACAAAAAACAGGGCGGGACCTTCCGTCTGGGAGCCTGGATCATCATTCTTACTTTTCTGATCGTACTCCTTTTAATGCCTGCCGGAGAGCTATTTGGCTTTGAACCGGATTATCCTGATTTTGTATGGACCTTTAATAGTAAACCATTGAAGATAACCAGAGGAACACAGAAAGCAGTCTATCTTACAGGGTACAGCCTTGCATCAGACCAGAAGAGGGATGATATCTATAGATTGATAGAGGAAACCGAACTGAACGCTATAGTGTTTAATGCAAAAGAAGACGAGGGCCATATAAGTTATAGTTCTGATATAGAGTTTTTTAATGAAATAGATGCGGTAAGACCCCTGTATGATATCGATAAGATCATTGCTGAGATGGATGAAAGAGGCATATATAGTATAGCAAGGATCGTCCTGTTCAAGGACGGCATACTCCCAAAAGCACGGCCGGACCTTTCAATACAGAACGTCAATAATGGAAGCCCGGCTTATCTTGATGGAGGCTACTGGGCAGATATATACAGCAGGGAGGTCTGGGGATATTATACCGAACTTGTAATGGAGCTAGTAAAAAAAGGTATTGATGAAATACAATTTGATTATATCCGGGGCCCCTCTAAGGGAAATCTTCATCTCGCTCATTATCCTTCAAATACAGAAGACAGGGAAAAGACCTGGGCCATATCCGGTTTTCTGGAAACAATAAGGGAAGCTACCAGGAATTACCAGGTAAAGATCTCTGCTGATGTTTACGGTTTTGTCCTTATTGCAGAAAACGACCAGGGCATAGGACAGCTTATTGAAGAACTGGCGCCACATCTTGACTATTTATATCCTATGCCATACCCGTCGCATTACTCAGCAGGTTTTCTAGGATACGATCTTCCTGAAGCTCACCCTTACGAGGTAGTAAAACATACACTCGACAAGGGACTTAATAGGATCGGAGATACGGATTGCCTTATTATTCCGTGGATACAGGCATTCGGACTTCAGATGAGATATACCGAGAGAGAGATACTGCTTCAGTTGAATGCTGCAGAAGATCTTGGAATAAACGGGTTTTTATTCTGGAATGCTGGGAATAAATACAGTGTAGTCGAGAGAGCGTTAAAAAGTAGATCTTAGGGCAGTTGCAGTGGAAGATATTGTAGAGTCTCAAGAATTATTATTAAAATTATCATTAAACATAGGGAGGAAATTTCAATGGCGATTAGAGAGCATTATCAATATGGAGGATGGAATAATTGTATAAGACTGGAAAATGATGAGATAGAGCTGGTGGTCACAACTGATATCGGACCCAGGATAATACGTTTTGGCTTTAAAGGTGGTCAAAACCT
>JAZFRP010000010.1:0-2553 GCA_036445715.1 Candidatus Humimicrobiaceae bacterium
TTAAATATTTAATAATTGGAAAATTATTATTTTATTTATTTGAGTTTGTAAGTGAAAGCAGGCAAATTACTGCTTGAGAGATTAAAGGATTATTAAACTAAGAAGAAAGTGTCAAAACTATGTATCTATCATTTTATGGTGCTTCTAAAGAAGTGACCGGAAGCTGTTACTCCCTGGAAGCAAATGGAAGGAAACTATTAGTAGATTGCGGCCTGCAGCAAGGACAGGACAAGAAGGATGACCAGAAGCTGGCATTTAAAGCAGGCAGTATAGGAAGCATTGTGCTGACTCATGCACATATAGACCACAGCGGAAGACTGCCCCTACTGGTAAAAGAAGGTTTTAAGGGAAAGATATATGCAACAGGAGCTACCTGCAGCCTGATCACGATAATGCTGAGGGACAGTGCACATATCCAGGAGATGGATGCAAAATGGGAAAACAAAAGAGCCAAAAGAGCCGGTAAAAAAAAGGTATTCCCTCTCTATTCCATGGCAGATGTGGAGAGTACCCTGAAAAGACTGGTACCCTGTAGATATGGCGAGATAAAGGAAATAGATGAGGGTATTAAAATAAATTTTGTGGATGCCGGCCATATACTGGGCTCGGCATCAGTCGAGATATTTTTAAGTGAAGCAGGGACAAATAAAAAAATTGTCTTTTCTGGGGATATAGGGAATACCGATCAGCCAATAATCAAGGATCCGCAATGCATAGATGAGGCAGATTATATTGTCATGGAATCAACATATGGGGACAGGGATCATAAAAATAATGAAGATTATATATTGGACCTGGCAAAGATCATCGACAGTACGCTGTCAAAAGGCGGTAATCTCATCATCCCATCTTTTGCTGTCGGGAGAACACAGGGCCTCTTATACCTTATACGCGAGATCAAGGAGAAAAAACTGGTTGCTGATCCCGGTTTTCCGGTTTATGTTGATAGTCCACTTGGATCGAAGGCAACAGATATATACGATGATGACCTGAATATTTATGGGGACCGGGAAACAAAAGATATAGTCAGTAAAGGTTTAAACCCCCTGAACTTTCCCAATCTGGAATTTACTGATTCAACCAGTGAATCCATGGCACTAAACTATGATCCTGTCCCGAAGATCATTATCACATCGAGCGGGATGTGTGAAGGAGGAAGGGTAAAACATCATTTAAAACATAATTTGTGGAAGAAGCAGAGTGCAGTGGTCTTTGTCGGCTATCAAGCCAATGGGACATTGGGGAGAAGATTACTTGACGGAGCAGAAAGAGTAGAGATTTTTGGTGAAGAGATAGCAGTCAAGGCATCTATATATAATTTTACCGGACTGTCTGCCCATGCTGACAGGGAAGGACTTTTAAACTGGATAAAGTGTTTTAAGAATAAACCGGATAAGGTCTTTGTGGTCCACGGGGAGGAGTCTGTTTGTGATACATTTGTTAAGACCCTGGAGGAGCTGGGTTTTTCAGCTATAGCACCGCATTACAAGGATGTATATGACCTGACCAGCGGTAAACCGGTGTCTCCTGATACCAGGATGCCATAATGATCCGTAAAGAGGTATTTATACCTGGCTTATTACCCGGTTAATGGCATAATTAACTAAAAATAATAAAGAAAGTGATTTATATGTTCGAATGGGTAACTGATCCGCAATCATGGATTGCACTGGGAACGCTTATAGCACTTGAGATAGTACTGGGGATAGATAATGTTGTATTTATTTCAATCCTTGCCGGCAGGCTGCCTGTAGAGCAAAGAAATAAGGGACGCCAATCAGGACTGGCCCTTGCAATGGTAACCAGGCTGGCCCTACTTTTTGGTATTTCCTGGATAATAGGCCTGGTTGATCCATGGTTTACTGTTTTTGGTAATGAGATATCCGGCAGGGATATAATAATGATAGTCGGTGGCCTTTTCCTCCTGGGAAAAGCAACGCATGAGATACATACTAAACTGACAAAGGATGAATCAGCTAAAGAAGTCTCAAAGAATGTGAGCTTCCTTTCAGTATTGCTACAGATTGCATTATTGGATATCGTTTTTTCCCTTGATTCTGTGATAACAGCAGTGGGGCTGGTAGATTATTTATCAATAATGGTAATAGCCATTGTCATATCTGTAGGAGTTATGTTGTTTACGGCAAGGTGGATCAGTGTTTTCCTGGAAAAACACCCCACCATCAAGGTACTTGCGCTTTCGTTTCTCCTATTGATCGGGTTCACGCTGATAGCGGAGGGCTTTGATGTGCATGTACCAAAGGGATATATCTATTTTGCAATGGCTTTTTCTATCCTGGTCGAGATACTGAATATCCAGGTTCGGAAGAGAAGGAAAAGGTAGCAGGTTAAGAGCTTGAATATGTGTATGTCGGCTATTTATTTACCCGATATTAGGAAAATTGGCATATTGTTTAGTAATTGTTAAATTATAAGTTAAGAGTGACAATCTATCGTGTCTGCCAATTCCTCCATGGGACCACCAGAATTATCTTATAACAAATCAAAGCATTGTTAAGTATCATTATGGATACTATTATTCTGTAAAAAATA
>JAZFRP010000011.1:0-5332 GCA_036445715.1 Candidatus Humimicrobiaceae bacterium
ACGAAGCAGTATCGGGGGATTCATTTATACAGATATAGGGATCATTTTATAGTAGTTTTACAATATAAATACAGAGTATTGACATTGTAAAATCAAAGGGCTATATTTAATAAATGATAATATATGATGATAATAAAGCAAAAATATTAAAACTTGAACGGGATATTGATATAGATGAGATTGTAGAAATAATAATTGAAAGAAAGTATATAGATATCCTGAAACATCCCAAAAGGAGATCTCAACAGATTTATATATTATCATATAAAAACTATATACATGTAGTCCCATTTGTGATCGATGAAAATGAAAATATTATAATAAAAACAGTATTTCCCAGTAGAAATTTCCAGAAGATATATAAGGAAGGATTAAAATGAATAATAAATTAAGTTCCAATGAAAAAATAATTGAAGAAGAAGCTTCGGGTTATCAGAAGGTATCTGAAGCAGAAAAGAAAAAAATTGAATCAATAATAGAAAAAAGTTCAAAGAAAAAAGTCATCACCCTGAGACTGAATGAAAATGACCTTGAACAGATAAAAGCTACTGCAAAAAATGAGGGGATTCCTTATCAGACACTAATATCAAGTATATTGCATAAATATATTAGTAATAGATTAGTGGATAAAAATGAGATCCTGAAAGTATCTGAATTATTAAATACTGATAAATGGACTTGATAGCCACAGGAAATATGTGATGAGACCGGATATAGGAGGATAGTTGCTTCCTGGCAGTACTTCAATACTTTTGACCACTTCTTTAATAGGTAAAAACATTTTTCACTTAAAGTGAAAAATTCGTTTTACATTTAAATTAAAATCCTTTATAATAGCTTTGACATTTAAATTGGTTTTTTATAAAATTGTACCATCAATAAGGTGGTGAAGATTATTGTTTAACAGTGAAGATAAAAGTTACCCTATAGAGCTGGTAGCAGATTTTTTAGGGGTAAACAGCAGGACGCTATATTATTATGAGAAATTCAGCCTGGTGGTCCCGTTCAGGAGAGGCAGGAAAAGATACTACTCCAAGCAGGATATAAGATGGCTGGAATATGTAAGGGAACTTATGTATGACCAGGGTATGAACCTGAGATCCATAATAGTCCTTATAAGGAGACGAGATGATGTGATACTTGGAAAATGTCCCGGGGAAGTAGTGGACTGTTTCAAGAATTACCTTATGAAATTAAAGAACCATAATTAGTAAAAAAAAGATGGTCCAGAGCAGACAAATGTGGAAAGGACCAAAAAATATAAAAGAAAGGACAGATTAAAATGGGAAAAGCAGTAGGAATTGACCTTGGAACCACGAATTCAGCGATTGCTGTAATGGAAGGTGGAAAACCTACCGTTATTACTAATAGCGAAGGCGGAAGGACCACTCCTTCAGTTGTAAGTCTTACAAAAAAAGGGGAAAGACTGGTAGGACAGCTGGCAAAAAGACAGGCAGCTTTAAATCCTGAAAATACGATTTATTCGATAAAGAGATTTATCGGGCGTAAATATACTGAGGTTGAAAGTGAAAGAAAAATAGTATCTTATGACGTGTTTAAAGGCAGGAATAATCTTGCAGAAGTAAAAATAGGAGGAAAAGATCATACTCCTGAAGAGATATCAGCAATGATACTCCAGAAGCTGAAAAAAGATGCTGAAAGTTATCTGGGAACTGATGTAACTGATGCAGTGATCACAGTGCCCGCATATTTTAATGATGCCCAGAGACAGGCGACAAAGAATGCAGGGAAGATCGCTGGATTGAACGTGCTCAGGATCATAAATGAACCCACTGCTGCATCGCTTGCATATGGACTGGATAAGAAAAAGGACGAGAGAATACTTGTATTTGACCTTGGAGGAGGAACCTTTGACGTTTCAGTACTCGAGGTCGGAGAGGGAGTATTTGAAGTAAAATCCAGCCATGGCGATATGCATCTTGGTGGGGATGATTATGATGACAGGATCATGAATCATCTTGCAGAAGAATTTAAAAAGGAACAGGGAATAGATCTCAGGCAGGACAAGCAGGCTTTGCAGAGGCTAATTGAGGCATCGGAAAAAGCAAAAGTAGAGCTTTCATCTGTGACAGAGACAAATATAAGTCTTCCATTTATAACTGCTGATGCTAATGGACCTAAACACCTGGAATCTAAGATTACAAGGTCCAAGTTCGAACAGTTAACTGCAGATCTTACCGACAGGTGTAAGGGCCCGCTGGAGAAGGCTATTAAAGATTCAGGGCTAAAGACCGAAGAGATCGACGAAGTAATACTGGTCGGTGGTTCCACGAGGATGCCTGTGATCCAGGAACTGGTAAAAAGCTATATAGGTAAAGATCCTAATAAAGGCGTAAACCCTGATGAAGTAGTAGCAGTCGGCGCAGCCATACAGTCCGGTGTACTCATGGGAGATGTAAAGGATGTTGTACTTCTGGATGTAACACCGCTGTCACTTGGAATAGAGACCCTGGGTGGAGTAATGACGAGGCTTATTGAAAGGAATACGACAATACCTACCAAGAAAACCGAGGTATTCACTACAGCTGCTGATAATCAGACCAGTGTAGATATACATGCACTCCAGGGTGAAAGAGATATTTCAGGAGATAATAAGACAATCGGACGGTTCCGTCTTGACGGAATACCTCCGGCACCAAGAGGGATACCACAGATCGAGGTAACCTTCGATATAGATGCCAATGGTATTGTCAATATCTCTGCAAAAGATACTGCAACCGGCAAGGAACAGAAGATAACCATTACTGCGACATCTCATCTAAGTGATGATGAGATCGAGAGGATGGTCAATGAAGCCAAAGAAAATGCTGAGGAAGATAAGAAAAAACGTGAGTCTGTTGATGCCAGGAATTCTGCTGATGGACTTGTCTACTCCACGGAGAAATTGCTCAAAGATATGGGGGACAAAGTACCTGCAGATATGAAGACTAAAATAGAGGACCAGGTAAAGGTTCTTAAAAAGGCCATCGAATCAGATGATGCGGAGCAGATGAAGAAGGAGACGGAGACATTGCAGAACCTTCAGAATGAATTGTCCCAGAAGCTTTATTCCAAGGCTGGAGCAGGAGACGGGCAGGGTGCCGGCCCAGGAGCTGGTGGCCCAGGAGCCGGACCGGGTGGTCAGCAAGCAGGACCAGCGGGCCCAGGAGCTGCAGGCGGAGGAGAAAAAAAGGACGGAAATGGTGAAGAAGATGTAATAGATGCTGAATTTGAGGCTAAAGACGAATAAAAATATAATTGACTGGTAATAAAAGCCTCGAATGTGGTCTTGATGATGACGGACCATAAGCGGGGCTTTTAAATATAAGATTTAAAGAGATAAACTGCCCATAGCTTTAAAAGAAGGTTATGGGCAGACTCTCTTAAGGAGAGAATGGTGTGATACTTAAATGGTAGACTATAAGGATTATTACAATGTACTGGGAACAAGCAAAGGCGCTACGGCAGATGAGATAAAAAAAGCATACAGAAAGCTTGCCAGGAAATATCATCCTGATGCAAACCTTGATAATCCTTCTGCAGAAGAAAAATTTAAAGAGATAGGTGAGGCCTATGAAGTACTGAAGGATCCCCATAAGAGACAGAAATATGATCAGCTTGGGGCAAACTGGAAACAGTATGAAAATGCCGGCCGTCCCGGGGGAGGCCAATCCTACAGTTATGACTTTAGTGGAGGAAGAGGTTTTAATTTTGAGAACATGGGTGGCGGATTTTCTGATTTTTTTGAGATGTTTTTTGGCAGCAGTGCAAACCAGGGTTCTTCTCCCGGATTCGACTTTGGCAATAATTTTGGAGGAGGCGGTGCAAGAACATCTTCCAGGAAGGGGCAGGACCTCCAGTCGACTTTAGAGATAACCCTCAGGGAAGCCTATGCAGGTACTCAGAGATCCATTAGGCTTCAAAAGGAGAATAAAACAAGAACAGTAAATATAAAAATACCTAAAGGAATAAAGAACGGCGGTAAAATAAGGCTCGCAGGTGAAGGCGGACCCGGACCTGGAGGCGGACCGGGCGGCGACCTCTATCTTACCATTAATGTGGCAGCGCATAATGTATTTGAACGCAAGGGTAGCGACCTCCACATAGAGGTCCCCGTGACTATAAAGGAAGCTTATTATGGTGGAAAGATCAACATACCGACATTTGACGGTAAAGTAGATATGAAACTTCCAAAAAAGTCCCAATCAGGAAAGATCTTTAGACTTAAGGGCAAAGGAATGCCTGTGGTCAAGGGTGGAAGTAATGGGAACCTATATGTTAAAACAAAGATAGTCTTTCCGGAAAAGATGAGCGCAAAACAAAAGAAACAATTTGAGGGGTTTTTAAAGGATTATGATGAAAACCCGAGAGATAATATTATTGTTTAAAAAGAGACAATAAAGAGGTGACTTATATAAATGCAATTTGATAAATTTACAATAAAATCCCAGGAGGCATTGTCTGGCGCAAGGAGCATTGCATCTGAAAACGGGCATCAGAGCATAGAAGATGTTCATATTATATCTGCAATGTTAAAACAAAAAGATGGGATCATAATACCGGTTCTCCAGAAACTGGAAACCGATCCGGAGGATTTTAGGGCTAAAGTAGAGAGCCTGATAAAAAATATTCCAAAAGTCTCCGGAGGAGCGGCACAACTATATATCAGTAATGAACTTAATAGCATACTGGACGATTCTTTCAAAGAGGCTCAGCAGCTAAAGGATGAATATGTCTCAACCGAGCATATACTTATCTCAATGGCACAGAGTAAGGGGAAAATAGGTGAACTCTTAAAAGAATCTGGTGTAACAAAGGACAGGATATACCAAATATTGGTGGAGATCAGGGGCAGCCAAAGGATAACAGACCAGAATCCCGAAGATAAGTACCAGGCTCTACAAAAATTTGGAAAGGACATTACAGAGCTTGCAAGGAAAGGAAAGCTTGACCCCGTGATCGGCCGCGACGAGGAGATAAGAAGGGTCATACAGGTCCTTTCAAGGAGGACAAAAAATAATCCTGTGCTAATCGGTGAGCCGGGAGTAGGAAAAACAGCTATTGTAGAGGGACTTGCCAATAGAGTAGTCTCCGGTGATATTCCTGAGGGGTTAAAGGAGAAAAAAATAATAGCCCTTGATATGGGTGCCCTTATAGCAGGAGCAAAATACAGGGGAGAGTTTGAAGACAGGCTAAAGGCAGTCCTAAAAGAAGTATCCGAAGCAGAAGGAGAAATAATACTGTTCCTGGATGAACTGCATACCGTCGTGGGCGCCGGTGCGGCCGAAGGAGCCGTGGATGCTTCCAATATGTTAAAACCGATGCTGGCCAG
>JAZFRP010000012.1:0-3565 GCA_036445715.1 Candidatus Humimicrobiaceae bacterium
AAGGTTATGAACTTACCCAGGTACAGGAATTTACCATAGGAAAATATGTCTTGATCGAAAAAATGGAAGATATTCTGGAGATCAGAGGAAAAGAGCCGGTCCTTGAATTTATAATCAGGATGGAATCGATATACAACCAGGACCTTATCATAGGTCCGGATCTTCAAATGGATTCCGGAGGAATGATAAAAAGTATAGAATTAGATAGTAAAATTTTGGAGTCTGGAGCTAAAAAGGATGTGGAATTTAGAGTATTTTTAAAGGATGATCTTGAAGCGGGGGAGTATTCTATCACCGTTCCCCTTATCATCGGGGGAGTCTACAGTATTAATACTTCTGTCAGTTTTTCCTATGATAAAAGTTCTTTCACATTGGACCAAAAAACATTGATAGGGTTAATACTGATCTTTGCCAGCCTGATCCCATTTATATTTTTACTATATACGATCATAAATATGCGTAAACTGGGGATCAACTTTAAGAGCCCCCGCATAATAGTGGGACTCATTATATTCATCCTGCTTTTTATTATTGGTTTTATTATGTTTTTTATTTGATCCAGCCAATTGGTTTTAAGCATGTGGACATACATTAAAATGAATCTGGTAATATTCCGGTAAATATTGGTATGATGTTAGATTTTGTAAGAATTTTCTAATAAAACTTTTTAAATTGTTTCAATTCCATATTTATTATAATACTAATATGCTATAATTATTTTTAAATTTTGTAGTAATTATCGGCCAATAAAAGGGTGGTAATCCGTTAAAAATATTCGCCTGATATTTGCTTTTTTACTGCAAATAATTAAAAATTTTACGAATATCAAATTATGGATGAAGAAAAAAAATTCTATACTATTGAGGAGACCACTGAAATACTTGGGATCAGTGAAGAGGAGATCCTACAGTTTATCGAAACCAAAAAGATACCTGTATTAAAAGTAGGTAGAGCTTTGAGGATCAGTGGAGAAAATATCCATAAATTCCTTAAGGGGGCAGGAGAAATGTCTCTTGTTGAGGAAACAGAAGTAATTGATGAAGACTTAAAGGAAGTATTTTCCCCTGACTTGATCGAAGATGAAGAAGATAAGGAAGATGAAGAGACCAGCGATCTTTCAGAACTGAGCTATAAGATAAGTGAAATAAAAGATGAATATGATGAACTTCTTAAGAAAAAACAGGAGCTTGAAGAAGATATTAACTACCTGCAGATCGAATATGAAGAATTCAGGGATAAGATGAAGAAACTGGTTGTGGAAGAATTAAAATCATTCCTTAAAAAAATCGATAACGGAAAAATAGATCTAGAGGAAAAATCTTTCAAAGAGTGATTTTTATGGCCTAAAGATGGATATTGAAAAGATAACAAAGACTCAATTGATCAATAAAGTAATTGAGCAACACCATAGAATTAAAAGACTTGAGAAAAGGTCTAAGGAAAAGATAGGCCGTATAAAAAGCACTCTAAAAGAGGATAACCACAAACTAGAGAGCCTCACTGAAACTAACTCCATAGGGATACTGACAATAGATGATAAAGGTATCATCACATCATGCAATGATTCAATTCTTGAGTTCTCAGGATATAGTAAAAACAATCTCATCGGAAAATATTTCAGTAAGAGAGTCTCCATAAGCACAAAAGATATTCCCAGATATATGTCGATCTTTAAAAGTGTACTATCCGGTAGAGAAGCTGAGCCATTTAAGATAGTACAGCACCATAAAGATGGTCGGATAAGATATGGTGAAGTATATTTTGGTCCCATAAAAGAAAGTGATGAAAGAATATCAGGTTTTAAGATCATTATACGGGATATATCTAAACTGAAAGGACTTGAAGGGCAGTTAAAAAATTCTGAAGATAAATTTGATGTTTTTCTTGAGAAATCAATTGATAGCGTAGTTCTTCATGATAAGGGCAAGATAATAAAAGTAAACCAGGCTTTTCTGAACCTTTTCAATATTAATGCCGGGGACCTGGAAGGGAGATCTATATCAGATTTTATTTTAGAGGATTACCATGAGATCCTGGAGGAAAAGATCGAAGAAGGCTATGAAGGCGGTTTCGAGATGCAGGGTCTTAAGAGTAGTGGAAGCAGTGTATATATTGAAGTATCCGGACAAGAAATTTTATATGGTAATAAGCTGGTCCGCATGGAAATACTTCATGATATAAGTGATCTCAGGAAAGCTGAGAAGAGGATCAAATATTTAAAATTCCATGATAGTCTTACAGAACTTTATAATCGCTCCTATCTTGAAAAAGTATTGGGAAATGTCTATAGGGAGAGACATCTTCCATTAAACTTTATTATCTGCGACCTGAATGGTTTAAAACTTGTAAATGATACCTTTGGCTATATCGAAGGAGATAAACTTCTAAAAAGGGTAGCAAAGATATTGAAATATTGCTCAAGGAAAGAAGATATAGTAGCCAGATGGGGAGGAGATGAATTCTTTATACTTTTACCCCGTTCAACCGCTGCTGAGGTCGAAGAAGTACTTTATAAGATAAGAAAGATCTGTGCAAGCACCAAAGATCAGAAGATCCCCTTAAATATGTCTATGGGAATCTCGGCGAGGACCAGCCAGGAACAGGGTTTCAGGGAAGCCATAAAAGAAGCGGAAGATAATATGTACACTAATAAGCTTCTTGAAAGAAAGAGCATATATAATTCTATAATCACATCTTTTGAAAGAATGCTCTGGGAAAAGAGCCACGAGACAAAGGACCATGCTGAGCGCCTGAAGGGTATGATACTCAGATTGGGTAATTCTATCAGTCTGCCGCAGAGCAAACTTGATGAACTGGTTTTACTTTCAACCTTACATGATATAGGGAAAGTCGCGGTTCCTGACAGCATATTGATGAAAAAAGGGAAACTTAACAGGGATGAATGGAAAGTGATCAAGAGGCACCCTGAGATCGGGTATAATATTGCAAAGTCTACTCCCCAGATAGCTATGGTTGCAGAAGATATCCTGTCACATCATGAATGGTGGGATGGAAGTGGATATCCGCAGAACTTAAAAGGCGATGAGATACCTGTCAACTCCCGCATAACATCGATCGTAGATGCCTATGATGTGATGACTGTGGGAAGGCCCTATAAGGAACCAATTCCTGTAGAAGATGCTAAAGAAGAATTGAAAAGATGTGCAGGAAGCCAATTCAGTCCGATCCTTGTTGATAAATTTGTAAGGATCTGATAAGCCAAAAATATCCCGGAAGATCATCAAAGACTTCTTATCCTGCATAATGGAACAGGAATTATTTTTTAGTCCCTCTTCCGGTAAGCAAAGCCTATTATTTTTCCAAAAAACCCTATCTGCTGCTTCTGTATGACTGGCTGTCCACAAAAAGTATGATAATGAATATTCTTAAGATATATTCTTAATTCGATCAAGGCTACTATCAGCGATAAAAATGCCGAAAGAAAAAAACCCAGGCCGTATGTCCTTTCTCCAAGCAAAAGAGTACCACTTGTAAATAAAGCATTGGAGACAAGAAATGTCGCTGTCACAAAAAGCGCTCCTCTACGGTCTTCAAAGTATAGAAG
>JAZFRP010000013.1:0-2584 GCA_036445715.1 Candidatus Humimicrobiaceae bacterium
TCCTTGCTACCTCGCAGATAGCACAGACTACGCTCAGGAGCATCCTTGGTCAGGTTGAACTCGATGATCTCCTGGCAAGAAGGGAAAAGATAAACAAGGAGCTTCAAAAGATAATAGATGAGCAGACAGATCCCTGGGGAGTAAAGGTATCGACTGTAGAGATAAAAGATGTAGAACTTCCACAGTCCATACAGAGGGCATTTGCAAAACAGGCTGAGGCTGAAAGGGAAAGAAGAGCCAAGATAATAAGTGCCGAAGGAGAATTCCAGGCTTCTGAGAAATTATCAAAAGCTGCTGAAGTCCTTAGCAAGTTCCCTGTCTCTGTGCAGTTAAGGTTCCTCCAGACACTCAAGGAGATCGCTACCGAGCAGAACTCTACAATAGTATTTCCTGTCCCGATCGATCTTGTCAATTCCTTTATAGAGAATATGGGTAAAAAGAATCAATAGTAAAGAAATGAAAATATCAAAGGAACCGGCCGGGGATATTCACAATTTGAAAAAACGTGAAGGTAAGAGGACAATATTGCGTCCTCTTGAGAGGAGTGACCTGCAGAGGTCTCTCCTCTGGTTGACTGATCCATTGATAAATAAATACCTCAGCCAGAACTTTAGGGACCTGACAGAAGAACAGGAAGAGAAATGGTTCAATTATATACAGGATTCTAAAGCAGATATTGTCTTTGCCATACTTAAAAAAGATTCCAGCGATCATATAGGTAACTGCAGCCTGAATAAAATAGACCAGAGAAATGGAAGATGTGAGCTCGGTATTGTAATAGGGAACAAAGATCACTGGAACAAGGGTTTTGGATCCGATGCAGTGGATACCCTGGTAAGCTTCGCAGTAGAAGATCTTGAGATCCCTATTGTACGCCTAAATGTCTATGTCTATAACCAGAGAGCTATCAAAGTTTATAAGAAATGCGGTTTTAAGCTTATAAAAGTACTTAAACGGGATCATCTTTATAATGGAAAATACTGGGATACCCTTATAATGGAATACAATTCAAGCTCATTCCAGGATGGTTCCTAATAATCGAATAGTCTGATCCCAACATCATATCATTTGCTGCTTAATTTTCTCACACATTCCAACCATGCACTTATATCCTCTATTTTATCAGTATGCCTTTATGGTCCGGGGTAATTCTGAACTAGTTTTTTATAATATTTTATTTATCTATAATTTTTTAATATTTATAACTCTATTTTTTATTGAATAGATTTATGCTAATATTGTGACAATTTTTATTAATAGTCTTATATATGTATACATACAATAGGAGAAGAAAAACGGGCCCTATCTCAATTCTTTTCCTCGTGCTGTTTTCCAGCTCAATCGTGGGCCTGGGTGTGCTTTCTTATCTTGATAAGGGAAGATTCTGGGATATGCTTCCCTATTTTTGTATCCCCATCATTGCCCTGGGCCTTATACTCGCGATCTTTAATCTTGTCAGGCACAGTTCTATTGGGCTTATCTTCATCTTCTTTTTTATTATTTTTGCTATCGGCCTGGTACTTTCAAGTTTATTTGGTCCATCTGCCCTAAAGCGGGAAGCTTCCCTATCTTATGAAAGTAAAGAATATGATTTGGCAATATCATCCTATGAGCTGCTCCTCCAGGACTATCCCAATAGCCATCATGCTGATGAAGCATTGGAATATGTATCATTTGCCTATTATTATGACAATCAAAACACCAAAGCACTTTTAAGTCTTAATAAAGCCATAGAGGCCGACATAATAGATCCTCAGGAACTGCAGGTAAAGCAGGTTCTGTCAGATATATATTTCAGGCTTGCTGAAAGTCATATTGGTAATAATGAATATGGTCCGGCAGCTGATGACTACCTGTCTTCAGTAGATCTGCTAAAACAGGTCAAGACCGGTTTTCCCGATACAAATGAAGCATTTATTGCTGCTTATAAAATACCCCAGTATCTTTTCTATGCATCCCAGAATTACATCAAGTCGGAAAGCTGGGAGATTGCGATAGGAACTCTTGAAGAGATAATATCAGAGTATCCCGAGAGTGATTTCCAAAAAGACGCCGCCGGTGAACTGGAAGATGCTTATCTTGATCTTGCATCTGACCTTGGATCCCGTTCAGAACACAAAGATGCGATTTCCTGGTTTTTAAAATACCTGGAAACGGACCCTAGAGCTGAAAGAAATTTTCTGATTGACCTTAAGATCGATCAGGTATTTGAGGGTGCCCCACCAGGTCTAATAAAGGAATCTGCAGATTCTTATTATTCCGGCAGAGCCTATCATGAAGCGGTCTTTTTATATACTATTCTTATAGAGTTTAATCCTGAATACCTGGAAGTGACAATACCTTCACTGGTGGATTCAAAAATATTTCTAGCTAAATCATCTCCATATAATGAGACCCTTCAACCAAAGAGGGGGAAATATATTGAATCTGAAGGTGAAAGCCTTCTGGTATTTAATAATGATACAGGTTTTTCAATGTCTTCATATTTAAAAGGTACTGAAAGCTATATTATAAATATCGAAGCCGGCGGGAGCGTAGAGATCGAAATAGGGTCCGGTGAATATGAGCTTCTAATAGAATTAAA
>JAZFRP010000014.1:0-4868 GCA_036445715.1 Candidatus Humimicrobiaceae bacterium
CATCCTGTATGAAATCCATAAAGAACCTGGCAATATCAACCATACACTGGTCCTCGTCCAGGACTATCATTCCCCCGGACCCCATCATGGCCCCGACTTCCTTGACCTTTTCATAATCAACTACTACATCCAGGTGCTGCTCCGGGATACAACCTCCGGATGGCCCTCCAAGCTGTACAGCCTTGAATTTCTTTCCGTCCTTTATCCCACCGCCTATTTTAAATATTATATCCCTGAGGAGCATCCCCATGGGGACCTCGACAAGACCTGTATTATTTATCGCACCAGTAATGGCAAATATTTTCGTTCCTTTGCTGGTATCTGTTCCAATACTTGCAAATTTTTTTGCACCCTTATAAATAATATGTGGGACATTTGCATAAGTCTCCACATTATTTATACAGGTAGGTTTTCCAAAAAGGCCTTCATTTGCTGGAAACGGGGGCTTGGGTTTTGGCATTCCCCTTTTTCCTTCTATTGACCTGATGAGTGCAGTTTCTTCTCCACACACAAAAGCTCCGGCACCCTGGTATACTTCGACCTCAAAATCAAATCCTGAGTCCAGTATATTTTTTCCAAGAAATCCATATTCTTTTGCCTTTTTGATGGCTTCCTTTATATTCTCTACTGCAAGAGGGTATTCCTGCCTGACATATACATATCCTTTACTTGCCCCGATAGCATAAGCTGCGATTACCAGGCCTTCCAGCACGCTATGGGGGCTTCCTTCAAGGATGCTCCTGTCCATATATGCTCCCGGGTCACCTTCGTCAGCATTTACTATCATATACTTTGGATCAGCAGCTTCCTTCCTGGTAAGTTCCCATTTGAGGCCCGTTGGAAAGCCTCCTCCTCCCCTTCCGCGGAGTCCGGAGTCTTTTACTTCTTTTATGACCTCTTCTGGATCCATTTCCCCTAAAGCCTTGGCCAGGCCTTTATATCCTTCAAAAAGTATATAATCATCAATACTTTTTGAGTCTATTTTCGAATTGTTTTCAAGCAGTATCCTTTTCTGGTGTTTATAGAATGGAATATCAAATTCTTTTTTTACCAGTTCATCATCGTCGGTTTTATATAATAATCTCTCTACAGTCTTTCCACCAAGAGTCTCACTGACTATCTCGGCAATATCTTCCTCTTCTGCCCCCAGGTAACATATTTCATGGGGATAAAATATGATCAGCGGGCCTCTTTCGCAGAAACCATGACAACCGGTCCTCCGCAGTATTATTTCCCTGTCTATGTCTGGCTGGCATTTTTTTATTTCCTTTTTCAATACTTTAAAAACATCATCCGCTCCGGCGGCCTTGCACCCTGTTCCGGAACATAGAGATATGACTATTTTATCCTCAGCATCCTTATTTAAGACTTCCAGTTTACTCTCAAGATCCTTGCCTGTATTAATTTTTATGGTCTTAGTGCTCATATTACCTGTCCTAATTATTAAGTGTCCTTAAGTCTTTATTTTTCTGCTAAAATCATTTCCGTAAAAAACTGGTAATCGTCAACAAATTATTCGAGTGAATTGACAATATCCATTACTGTATCAGGATCCACTTTTTTATATACTTTATCATTTATTATTATTACCGGAGCAATCCCGCAGGCACCGACACATCTGTTTACTTCAAGCGAAAAATTCCTATCCGGTGTTGTCTGTCCGGGTTCTATCTGGAGGCCTTTGCTTATATTTTCGGTAATCTGCTTTCCGCCCTTCACAAAGCAAGCTGTTCCCATGCATACCCTTATATTGTGTTTGCCCCTTGGTATCATTGTAAAGAATGAATAGAAAGTCACAACTCCATATACATCCTTTTCCGGAACACCCAGCCCCTCTGCGACTTTTCTCTGAACATTAAGAGGAAGGAAGCCTACACAGTCCTGTATCTCCTGCAACACAGGTATTAATGCATTCTTGATCCCGGAAAATTTTGAAATAATACTTCCGACCTTTATATTGTCTTCTTTGCTAATTTCATATTTTGGCAGATCTGTAACTCCCATGCTTCCTCTTTTTTTGTTAATTTATAAAAGGTAAATTTCCGCAATTGATTATAGCAAATAATAATTAATAATTGTAAAATTTTTTATACTGAATAAGTCTCAACTACTTATAACTCGGTTTGCAATGAAAAGTTTGCAGTTGAAGATAACTAATGATCATTAATATAATTTCCCGGAAAGGTTTTTATGAATCAGGTATTTAATGAGGAAGATATTAAAAAAAAGGTCTTTGATGACCGCTGGGTAAAGTTTGCATTCGGTCCGGCAGGTTTAGTAAAGACTGAAAATCTTAATATGGGTATAACGGAGTTCAGCGATGGAAAGACCTCTCTGACACATAGACATAATGTGGATGAGGGACTATATATAATCTCCGGCAGGGGAAGTGTAAAAATAGATGAAGAGACCCACAGTATAAGGGCCGGGGATTTTATCAATGTACCCCGGGGGAGTGATCACACCATGATCACGGACCAAAAAAGTAAGCTCAAGATATTTTTTGTATTCTCGGGAATCACAGAAATAGAATATTAGTGCAGGTATTTTATCCTATTCTATCATTTCCTATGATCCATCCATAATGATCAAAACAGATCAACAATATGAAGCACTGGAGATTAAAACTTGATAATACTTTCCGCCTTATAAATAATATTTAATCTATATTCCAATATTAGAATATATATAGTATTATCCTATTGATTAGATTAAATTATTCAGATTTTTACTGATTTATTTTTCAGGAGGTAAAACTTCCGGCAAGCAGTCAATAATAAGCTTTTGAGAAGATATGAGCAGCAGGAGAAAAAATTGAAGAATGAAAATTTCTATAATCTACATTCAGAGATGTGTAAGATTTTTTCCAATCCCAGAAGGCAGGCTATCCTGGATGCCATTAGGAATGACGAGATGACCGTTTCCGAACTTATTGAAAAAACAGGGATCAGCCAGGCAAATCTATCGCAGCATCTTTCAATACTCAGGTCAAAAGGAGTTGTAAGTACCCGTAGGAATGGAAACAATGTGTATTACTCGCTATCAAATTTAAAGATCATTAAAGCATATGACCTTATAAGCGAAGTATTGAAAGACTCTTCTACTTCAAGGGATAAGGCAATAAAGGAAGGTATTGATAGATAGCTGGTCTAATGGTGAAGTTACACCGGTACCAGCAGTTTATAATCAGTTGAGTAGTTTATAGCAGTAAAAAATAAGTTAATTAAAAAAGGTTAAAAAGAGGAGGAAAAATGTCTGATAATGGAGGAAAAAACGGAAAGAAAAAAATGGCGATGGCTGTGCTGAGTGGTGATCTGGATAAGCTTTTTGGAGCTTTTATCATAGCTACAAGTGCAGCAGCATCAAATATGGACGTCACCATGTTCTTTACTTTCTGGGGACTCAGGGCTATTAAGAAGAATGAAAAAACAGGTAAAAGCTTTATGGGTAAGATGATGGGTCTCATGGAAGGCGGAGACATAAATAAAGCTGATCCCAGCAAATACAGCATGTGGGGCATGGGACGATGGATGTTTAAGAAGATGATGAGAAACAAGAAAGTCGCTTCACTTCCTGAGCTAAGACAAATGGCTCTTGACCTTGGAGTCAAATTTTATGGCTGCCAGATGAGCATGGATGTCATGGATATACCCAGGGAAAAACTGATAGATGAAGTCGAGGACTGCGTGGGCGGAGGATTCTTTGTTGAAAAAGCTATTGAAGCTGACGCACAGTTTTTCATTTAATCAAGCAGATTACAGTTAGATAACTTGAACCAGAAACACGGTCTCAAACTTGAGATAAAGTCACTTATGGATTTTGTAGTAGACGCAATGCCGCTGCCGGGCAATTAATAAAAAACAGGCTTTATGGTTTTTTAAATTTTGTCTCTTCATGGAGTGGATGAGGCATTACAGGCTCTATCACAGTTGCTCCAAATACTTTATTTATTTCTTCTTCAATATCTGCTCCGGCCGGGACTTTATGGTCTTCAATATAATAATCTTCACCTTTTTTATATACGGGATACTGTTTTATGGTTCCATCCACAAGTCTTGATCTCATAAAATACACAAACTTTTTTCTTTCATTCATTTTATCCTCCAATCTGTATGGTATGATTGTATATTATTTTTATTAGCATAAACCCTGTATATATTATATTTTGATTTGGAATAAATATAAATCCATTATTTTTAGCTCTGAAAGTCTTTTTATTTATGGTAATTTTTGATAAACTCTTAAAAATTTTATTATAAATAAATATTATAAACTAATAAACTTTTTATAAATAAAAAATACTTAAAGAAAATATAGCTGATACCAAATAAAGCAAATATATATTTAATGAGTAGCAAAAAAGAAACCAGGCGTCCAAAAATAAAAATATCTCTAGTCCTGGGCATTATTGTGCCGGTTATGCTGTTCGGATTATACTTCGGGTACACCAGGATCTTCAGGGATAATATCAATAATATTAATGTAATATTTTCTGGAGAAAGTCTCTTTACGATTGTTGATGATACTAAATATTCTGGAGATACAGGCCTCATTCTTATGGCCAAAGCAGATATTTTATCTGATTTGGAAAAACAGGATTCCATAGAGGAAATAAATACGATGGTATCAGATTCTGTGGAAACTGAAAGCAAACTGATAAGAGAACAAAGGCTTAAGGAAGAGAAGGCTAAAAGTATCGCCCGGGCAGAAAATAAGGATGACCAGACCAGCCAGGACAATACAGACACTTCAGCCGTAGAAGATCCACCTGAGCAGGGAGTTGTTACTGTACTTGGAATTAATTATGTTGAATCACAAATGCTACACTTGATCAATTCTATAAGATCAAGCCATGGCCTTCAGCTTCT
>JAZFRP010000015.1:0-11462 GCA_036445715.1 Candidatus Humimicrobiaceae bacterium
ATTGCATCAATTAACAACCTGTCGCCTCCACAGCAGAAGTCAATCCTGTATTGCTTGAAAATCTCACTTGCCCCTGGCATAATTGAAACAATTTCCCCTACACTTTGATCACCCTTAAAAGCATCCATTTGTATCCCTCCAGGCTATTAAAAATATATTATTCTGGCTTGACTATACTGCCAACCGATTAAAAAATCTGTGATTTAAGTCATGATATTAATTTTAATCTCGAATCACACAAGTAAAACTGTGCAAAAGTTAGTCCCCATACTTATATTGCCCTCTATAAAATTATATCTGTAAGTAGGAGAAATACAAATAAAAAGGTATATCAGTACCATTATGATCTCAGCAGATAATCATCATTAAACCAAATTCATGGAATTATGGATTATAGATACATCTTGATATTTACAGGGTTTTCATATAATCTTTCAAACAATATAAATACAGTCCTACAGTGAAGTATTTGCTTATGAAAAAGTGTCCCAATTGTCTTACCTTATACGAAGGCCCGGATAGATTTTGTAAAAAGTGTGGACAAAAACTTAAAAATATCAGGAGTAATCCTTTCAGGAACTTTATAATAACTATTGTTGTCATTGTATCGATCATCATCGTCGGACTGGCCGCCTATCTTATATTGACTAATTATACGGAAATTAATCTGCCGTCCCTTTTTTCAGGGGATAATAGTTCCATATCGGATCAGCAAACGCTGGAAGAAGAAATTTCAGAAGACCTGACCTCTGAAGTTCCCGGTAAAGAAGAACTGGGCGAGGACCAGAAAAGAATAATCTCATTATTCGGTTACCCTGAACAATTCACAGTAATATTTGATGAAAGCAATAATAATAAGAGAATAGAGACCTGGATATACCCTGAGATGAATGGATTGTTTATATTCGAAAATGGAACCTATAATGATGTAGAAGAATATTATGGCGAAACCACGCAGAAATCCGCATATAAATTACTGCCGGAGGATTTTACTTATGGTATGACTCCACCTGAAGTGGAAATGCTTATTGGGGAAAAAGGGACCGGTAGTACTGATGAAGACACTGGCCTTGATATCCTGACATTTGGCGAGGGGCAGGTCATCTGTATATTTAATCCGGACAGTAAATTAATAATAGCCTTAAAACAAAATAAATTATCAGATGAAATATTAAATTAACCGGAGGTTTTTAAGATCCTTAATTTTTTTTACAAATACCTCAAAAATGAAAAGGGCGCAATTGTCCTCGGAATTTTAGCAATAACTGGCCTTATTGCCCTGGGTACTTCCATGTTTTCTTTTGGTAATAAGGCATTGAAGACAAAACAGAAATTAGTAGATGTTACAAAGTATTCTGACATTGCTGTATCGGGAGATCCGGGAAAGGATCAAGAAAAAAACAATGCAGCCCTGGTCGAGATCTCAATAGAAGGCGGCAAAACAGTTGTCGGAACTTATGATGAGACAGGCCTTCTGGTAATCGTTGATAAGTCGGGAGCATTAAATACTGGAAACAAGGATGAAAGTAAAAATACTGAAGAGGAAAATAAAATAAAATCAGATCTTGAAAACAGCGGTCTATCCTCTGATCCACTTTCAGTAGGTATATCAAAAGTTATAAAAGCCAAAATTGAAAATAATTCAACCCTTGACGCTAAACCTGATGAAATAAGCGATATGCTGATCAAGATACTGGAAGATATCGAGGAAGAAGAAAAGCTCCTGGACAGCATGGGAGATACCTCAGATGATATTACTGGCGATAATGCGGAAGATATAGAACAATTACTGGACCTGCCTTCCCATATCGAACAGGTCATGTCAGCAGATGAAATATTAGCAGAGCAAAAAATAATAGATCTAAAAACAGATCTCGGTAAAATAGGCTCTGAAAAAAAATACCTGGAAAAGGAAATACAGGTTTACGAGGACTATGAAAAGAAGGGGGCCTCGATCACAGACACACAAACCTTTTCAAGTCTGAAAACAAGGCTCGATGAAGCTAATAAAAGAATCGATGATCTCCAGGCTGAGATCCAGAAAGAGAAAGATAAGCTGACAGGGACCCAGGACGAAGAAAATACCGAAGACCAGGAAACAGAAGATACTTCAACAGATTCAGGTGAAACTGGAGAAACAACTGAGGAAGCAATAGAAGAAGTTATTACTTTAAATGGTACATTGAGTGATGGAGTAAACGCTTTTACAATGTCCATGACAATCAATCTTGGAACAGGTGCGGTTTCTGGAATACTTTATATCAGGCTTTATATTGTGGATCTTGAGTATCAGCTTGAAGAGGATGTGCCGATCTCAGGAAGTATGGATTTAGAAACCAGGGATATCAATGCGCAAGCCGGGGACTCAAAATTAACCGGAACATTGAGTGCGGATGGCAATAGTGCAAACGGAACTGCATCAGGAGAGGACTTTTCTGCTGTCTGGAGTGTTTCAAGATAAATAAAGGTGATGGTCAGGATTTTTTGGAGCCGATGACCGGACTTGAACCAGTAACCTGCTCATTACGAATGAGCTGCTCTACCATTTGAGCTACATCGGCATATTTACCCTTTAAATGCCTGTTTTGAGATCATCCATTTAAGAAGTCTTTTTGTCCTTATTTTTATTAGGAGATCCGTCACTGCCACTTTTATCTGTCTTAACAGTTTTTTCCCTTATTTTTTCAGTCTTTGCACTTCCTCCGGCTGCTGCCCTGGTCCTACTCCTGGGATCACTTGTTCTTTTCTTAGCTGACTTATCTGCCCTCTTATTCTTTCCATCTGGAGAATCTCCATTTCCCGGACTCTTCCCATCTGTTTTTTCACCAGACACTTCCTGATTTTTCACATGATCCAGGTTTGGTTCTCCAAATTCATTAAGCTCGACTCTCTCCTTGGTCACCTCGACCTCTGCATAAGGTATGGACTTTCTGGTATGATTATCGAAGTATACGACAAGAGATTCTTTTAAAGGCTCATAGCCGCAGACAACGCCGCATCCGTGGCATGACTTTACCTTTATGCCCTTCTCGGGTGCATTATCGACAAATTCCTGATATGACTCATGTTCGTATTTTAAGCAGCACATAAGCCTCCCACAGATTCCCGAGATCTTAAGCGGATTGAGTGGAAGGTTCTGATCCTTTGCCATTTTAATAGATATAGATTCAAAATCAGTAAGGAAGCTCTTGCAGCAAAGATTCCTGCCGCAGGGACCCAGGCCCCCGATTATTTTTGCTTCATCCCTTACACCTATCTGCCTGAGCTCTATCCGGATCTTAAAATGGGAAGCTAGCTCCTTGACCATTTCCCTGAAATCAACTCTCTTCTCAGCAGTAAAGAAAAATATCATCTTGCTTTTATCAAACATCACATGAACATTTACAAGCTTCATGCTGAGTCCATGTTTTTTTGTCAGCTCGCTAAATTTACTATATCCTTCTTTCTCCTTGGTCCTGTTCAGCTCATCTACAGAAAGGTCATAGTAGGTGGCCTTCCTTACTATTTTATTCAGGGGAGCAGTTATGTCCTGTTCTTTTATCTCTACAATTGGTACAGATACTTCACCTATCTCAAGGGCATCCTCTGTATGACAGATAATTCTGTCACCCACCTCTACCTTTATCCCTGCAGGATCAAAGTAATGAACATTATCATTTTTCTCAAAACTAATTCCGATTATAAAAGCCATCCGGCCTCACCTTTCAAGTATTAATCTGTCAATACTCAAAAAAATATTATCCAGGGCCAGTTCCGGATTTATTGAATACCCGAGATATGCCCTGTTTCCTTCTATTGCTTCTAGCAATTTGATAATTTTCTTGATCCTGACATTCCTGATCTTATTTTTAATAAAAGAATAGTTATTTTTAAAATTTAAATTTTCCTGGCTTACACCGATCTTCACAGTAATAATATCTTCAAGCCAGGCTGATATTATATCAAAAACCTTGCTTATCCCCAACTTTTTAAATTTTGCCAATTTTCTCTTATGCTTGGATTTCAAAATAGAATGATATTTCTTAAGGTCCTCCTTAATATAGTTCCTACTATCTACTTTTTCCAATTCCATTTCCAGTGAAGAGCGGAGACCCGCCTCCATCTTCCTGAGTATTTCAAGAATTCTTATTGACAGGTCAAGTGTATCGTGGTTTATTTCATTAGCTGCCAGTATACTTTTAAGACCTTCATCCAGGTATTTTTCAAGTATTTTAAATTCTGCCTGCTTTGTCTTGCCGTCTTCAAATTCAAAATTCCATGAATACACAAGGCACCTGGATATTATTGTCGGAAGAATTACTGATGTATCTTCTGAAAGTAAAATAAATACAGATCTTTCGTCCGGAGGATCTTCAAGTGTTTTAAGCAATCTGTTGGCAGCTTCACTATTCATAAGCTCCGCTTCCCTTATTATGCAGATCTTCCTTCCAGGACCATAGGCACTCATACCCATAAACCTCTGAAGGGCAGTGACCTCCTCTATCCGTAAAATATTTCCCTCAGACTCCACAACCAGTATATTGGAATTAATTCCCTTCATGCTCCCCCGGCAGATATCACAAGTGCCACAGCCGCCTTCTGTACAGTTTATGGAAGCTGCAAACGAGAGAGCAAGCTTATATAGTTGATCTGTACTGTTCCCGGAAAAAAGATAGGCGTGTGAGATGCTGTCTGTTTCCACCATTGCAGAAAGAAGCTTGATATTAGATTGGTTCTTATTGTCATCTATTAGAAATTCCAGTTCCTGAAAAAGCCTCATAGTTTATCCAGTTCTCCATCTACTCTTTCTTTGATCTGGCCAAATATAGTTTTTATGTCCTGCTTGCCGTCGACGAGTATAATGCGGTCGCTATATTTTTGTGAAAGCTCCAGGTACCCCTCATATAAACTCTGTTTAAACTGAATCTCTTCACTTTCTATCCTGTCCCTTTTTTCTGGGGAACCTGAAAGCCTTTCTTCACCCCCGTCGACATCTACTGAGAGCAGGAAAGTCAGGTCCGGAACGAGCCCATCAGTTGCCCAGAGGCTGAGTTCCATGATCCTTTCAATACCAAGTCCCCTGGCTATTCCCTGATACACAATAGTTGAATCGAAGAACCTGTCGCATATTATTATTTTCCCCCTGTCTAGTGCAGGTCTTATGATTTTTGAGACAAGTTCTGCACGGGAGGCTTCGAAAAGAAAGGTCTCCGCTTTATGAGACATGCCCACATTTTCCAGATCCAAAAGCATCTGCCTTATCTTATCTCCAAGGACTGTTCCTCCTGGCTCTATCGCTGTTATTACCTCAAGACCTTTTTTCTTCAAATAATCAGCCAGTAGTGATATCTGGGTAGTTTTGCCCGAGCCGTCCAGTCCTTCAAATGTTATAAAAAGTCCATTCATATTGATCTTTCATGGTCAAAAGTTTGCTAGGAGCCTGTCCGAAAATTGGATCTTGGCTTGTTGGACAATAAAGTTGTAAGATGCAAGGCAAATCGATCTATGCAATGTAGCACATTGTATGGATCGATTCAACGAAGCAGATTGCTGTTTTATTGTCCAACCCTTCGGGCAGTCGCCATTTTTGCACATATTTTCGTTTTTCGTCATCATCGATATTATATATCGCTTCTTCCTCATGCCTTGATCTGTTTAAAAATATCAGCCTGCAAGCCTGAGCCCAATTCTCGGACAGGCTCCTAATATCTTCATTTTAATAGAGCCTGTTATTAATTACATCATTGAATGATCAGCTATTACAAAATAACTAATTAATAATATCTTAATAAGAGTATTTTTAAAATGCGAAATAAGGTAAAAAGTAGTAGGCTTTCATTTTTGAAAATATATTATTTTAGCTTTTTTTATTTTTAAGATGCTGGGCAGTCTGGTACATAAATGCTTCCAGGCGCGTTTCAGTGGTACCCTGTTCCAATCCGTCAAAAGCAAGATTTAACCACGGGATGCGATAATCTTCCTTGATGCTCTTTGATATTGCACTTACAATATTTCCGGGTATACATGTAAATGGGAGTACATTTATTATTCCATTGGCTCCGTTCTTTATCCATTCCACCGATTTACCTACTGAAAGGGCAGCCTCACCAAACCACTTTATTATATATGGTTCTGCATTTTCCCAGACCTGGTATATTCCGTTTTCCTCTTCCTCTCTTAAGAATCCCCTGAGCGGTTTTTCCAGCTTTCGGCGGCTGTGGATAAGATAGCGGTTCATCATACGGTTTGACACATAAAACCTGACACCGCCAATAAGGCCTGTCAGGATCTCGCCGAAACTCTCCGTTGTCTTTGAAAGCTCTGAACCATTGCCATTGGATGAGAAATATTTTATCAGCTTATAATACAGGTCAGTCTGTTTTGTTATTATATCTAGTTTCCTGGTGGCAGTAGTGTGATCGGGCCATTCACCTATAGTGGGTATCTCCACTTCCCCGCCAAGAGCTTCTACATTCCTTATTATCTCATTATTGCTATAGGGATGGTTCCTGACAAATATTTCACCGACTATACCAATAAGTGGTTTTTCTTTCCTGTCTACCGGAACAGTTTCAAATTCTGCCCGGGCATCTGCAAGGATAGAGGCCAATTTGTCCAGCATCCCCCTCATTGGATCATTTTCAACTGAAAGGCACACTTTTTTCACATAATCTTCATATATTTTTTCTGTCAGTCCCTTTTCTTTCTCATAAGGTCTTATCTGCCTGAGGGCCTTGTTGAGGTAATCAACTGTATTAATGCCGAAGACACCTTTTAAGAGAAGCTCAAGACCTCTCTTTCCCTTCATATCATATTCCTTATAAAACTGGCTGTTCTCCGGAGCACCCGGAGCGATTATCGGGACATCATGATACCCGAGTTCCTGTATTATTATTTTCTGCATCTTATTATATTGACCAAAACGGCATGGTCCGTGAGTCTGCGGCATAAGAAATGCAGCTTTCTTGGGGTCAGTGTTCTTGAGTGTCTTTATTATATCCCCTGTTGTGATGATAAAGGGATAGCATTCCTTTCCCAGGGTATACCTTCGTCCCCATTTAAGTGTCTCATCATCTGAGTGAAGCATCTCAGCATCGATCCCCGCGGAGCGGAAAGCATGTTTTAATACTATTGCAGAATCACCCATATAAGGTATATATATGGTCCTTCCCTGGCTTTTTTTGAATGTAGCTTCAGCAAAGATGGATCCGTTTCCATTATCTCCACCGGCCGGAAGTTCTTTATTGAGGAAGCCGCCCTGCAGGAGACTGTCCTGCCCTTCGGTTCCACCGGATACCATTTCTCCGGCGGCTATGCTGCTGCCGTTTGACCCGTCAGATAATTCCTGCTTCCCGATGGTCTCTTTATCCTGTACTGCTTCAACCCGGGTCTTTTTATCTTTTTCTTTGTTTTTTATATTCCTGAGAGAATCTATAAATGCTTCACACCTGGTGATCACGCCGGCGCCTGCAGAATGCTCATCTACTTCAAGCTTCAAAAACGGCCTGTCCATTGCCCTTTCAAAATACTGGAGTATAAAGGAATCCGGACCGCATCCGAAATTCGTAATATATGTAGGGTAAAGTCTCGGGTCCTTTTTGATTATCTCTGCTGCACTCAGTATCCTGTCCCCGAATTCCCAGTAAAGGTTCGGCCAATCATCTGAAAGGTCCACTTTATCAATGGGCAGAAAATCAAGGGGGATTACTTTTAGGCCAAGGCTCCTCAGTTTCTTGGGTACATCCATACTGATGGCACTGTCACAGCTATTATATGAACGGCTGGATATGACTATCGCAGTCTCATCTTTTCCCAGTTCCGAAAGTATTTTACCACCCAATGATTTTACTCCTGAGTAAAAATCACTCTGTGCTTTATATGCCTTCTTAGTCGCCACTCTTATATCTTTGATGTTTTTCCCGAGATCCCTGCCAAGCCCTGCAAGCTGCTTTTCCTGTGCATATTCTTTAAATGAGAAATTAATGATAGGGGCGAGCATCTTAACATCGCCTAGATCCATTGCAGCTTTAACTATTGACCATGTGCCCTGTATGAATGGGCATGGGTAGCTTCCGGTCCTATCTCCCTTAATATTGTTCTTTTTTGTCGGCATATCCCTTGTTGTCGGCAGAAAAATATAGTCGACATCCTTATCAAGCAGATTTTTAACATGCCCCAGTGTAGCTTTCATCGGGAAACATGTCTCGGCAACAGCAAGCTGCACGCCGTCATTTATGATCTTTTTATTAGTCTTATCAGACAGGATAAGATCAAATCCAAGTTCAGTAAAAAATGCTTTCCAGAAAGGATAGAACTCAAAGGTAAGCATGGCATAAGGCATTCCAACTTTTTTAATATCCGGGTCCTTGCCATTACCGCCCGTATCGGTCACTGCCGGAGTATATGAATTCATCAGTAGTTCTTCCCTCATTGCAAAATAATCCGGAGTTTCGATGGTCTTTTTACTGGCCTTCTCATATCTTTCACACCTGCCTCCGTAAAAAAGTGGAGGACGGTCTGTAATTGATATTTTCTTTATTTCACAGTTATTGGGACACTTTTTGCATTCAAATGAACTTTGTGAGTACTGTATGTGGGGAATCTCATCAAATCCCCTGAAATCAGTAGAAATATTTTTTGTCTTGATCTCCTGTATTGCGCGAATAGCGGCACCTATGGCACCTGTGACCTCGTGGTTTGGCGGAACTATTATCTGGCTTGAAGTATATTTTTCAAAGGCCGCCACTACTGAATGATTAAATGCTACCGCACCCTGTAAAAAGATCTTATTTCCTATCTTCTTCCTGCCTACCACACGGTTTATATAATTTGCTACTATTGAATGAGCCAGTCCCGCAAGAAGGTCTTCTGTCCTGGCTCCTTTCTGGTAGTGCGAATAGACATTGGTCTCCATAAACACGGTACATCGCTCACCAAGGTTTAATGGGTTTTTTGCGCTAACTGCAATGCCTCCAAAGTCCTCAATCTTTATATCAAATCTTTCCGACTGTTCTTCAAGGAATGATCCGGTCCCGGCGGCACAAACCTTGTTCATCTCAAAATCTATTACCACACCGTCTTCAAGGGAAATATATTTTGAATCCTGGCCGCCTATTTCAAATATGGTATCTACCTCCGGGTCTATATCAGCTGCTGCCGTAGCCTGGGCCGTTATCTCATTTATTACAATATCTGCACCTACAAAGTCGCCTGTCAGATACCTTCCTGACCCTGTGGTCCCGACTCCTTTTATAACTACTTTGTCCTTGATCTGGTCCCCTACATCCTCGATGCCTTTCCTTACAGCTTCAATGGGCCTTCCGGCTGTCCTTAGATATTTCTTGGCTATCAGTTTCCTATTACTGTCGATAGCCACGACATTTGTGGATATGGAACCCACATCTATCCCGATATATGCTTCTACTTTATCGGTCCCGGATCCAAATGAATACTTTTCCCCTTCCGGGTCCGGCAAGATAGATTTTTCTATGGAAAGCGGTTCAAAGACCTCTTTTATATAAGCAAAGTTCTCTATATAATCATCAAATTTTTCAAACATTATCTCCCGGTCCAGATGGTCCCTTCTGCCTTTTTCCACCAGGGAAAGCGCTGCTCCTATTGCTCCCATAGATGCCTGATGTTTTGGAATTGATATCTCCTGTTTCAGGGTATTTTCAAAAGCTGCTATCATGGCCATATTGAATGAAACGCCCCCACAAAAGATAACAGGTGGAGCAAATTTATTTCCTTTAGCTATCTGGGATTTAAAGCTTCTTGCCATCGCATAGCAAAGGCCCATGGCAATATCTTCATCACTTGCCGCTTCCTGCTGGAGATGTATCATATCCGATTTGGCAAATACACTGCATCTGCCAGCAATTGTCGAAGGATTTTTCGAGTGAAGGGCCATCTCAGAAAACTTTTCTATGGTCAGCCCGAACCTTGAAGCCTGCTGGTCCAGGAATGAACCTGTTCCTGCAGCACATAGTTCATTCATAGCATAATCCCCGCTATCAAGATCTATGAATTTTGAGTCCTGTCCTCCTATTTCTATTATAGAACTTGTGTCGGGACATATTTTTTTTACAGCGCCAGTAACAGCTTCTATCTCATTTACAAAATTTATCCCGATATGACCGGCAAGGTCCTTTCCTCCGGATCCTGTAAAACAGATACCTATGATATCTCCTTCTCCGGACTCATTGAATACTTTCTTAAGATCAGTCTTTACAAGTTTTAAAGGATCACCCTGATGCCTGGTATAAGGCAGGACAGATATTATTTTACCACTTTCATCGAGTATGGCGCGGTTTACGCTGATCGACCCGATATCATAACCAAGATACAATGCCATTCATTCCTCCGATTTGTTTCAATTCATACGGTATATAAAATATGTTAAATTTATATTTTGGGTATACCAGAATACTAATTTATCACTATACAATCATTGCGTAATAATATGCTATCACAAAAAACAACAACGTCAAAATCTATAGACTCATTATACTTTTTTCGGTTTTAACTTCTTCTACAATATTGATATCTAATATGTTAATATCTATTATATTAGAACAGAGAATGGAAATAGTTTAATAAATTCTTAAACATGATTAACTCTTTTAGAAAAATTATAGCTATTCTTATTATCATTATTTTTTTTATCCCATTTATCTCATCCTGTGACCCGACTTTTATTGATGCATACACACAGCTAAATTCTGATTATTCGGGGACCAGGACAATTGATATTGCTGTAAAGACTGATTATATTGAGAAAGGCGAGGTCGCACTTTCACAAAATCAGTCACTCTTTGATAAATTGCTGGATATCCTGCCCGAAGGTGAGATAGAGACTTATGAAGAAGACGGATATACGCATTTTTCTTCTGAGATAACTTTCGAGGATGTCAACTTTTTAAAACATATATCCATAGATGATTTTTCCGACAATCCTTCAGAAAGATTCATCGCAAAGATGGAGCTGGTTGATTACTTCCTTCATAGTGAAGTCTTTTTTGAAGATTATGTGGATATGAAAATAGATGATACGCTTCTGGCCTCAGGTGATGATAATTCAGATTTTAACCGGCTGCATGACCTGGCAAGTTCCGACAGCAGCATACTTGCCATAACTTATCAGGTAAAGTTTCCTGTAAAGATAATCGAGTCAAATGCTGACCTGATCGGTGATGATAATATTGCAATATGGAACATATCTTATGGCCAGGAACAAAATATCCTGATAGAGGGAAAGAAAACTAAGTTTCTTTCATATTTTCTTATTGTCATTCTTGGGTTAATAGGTCTTTTTGTATTATTTATTATCTTCGCCCTATTATTCAGCTCCCGCAGGAAAAGGCTTCCATCCTCAAAGAAGCAGACCAGGACATATGATAATTATTTTAAAAGAGACAGGTACTTCAGAAGTGATGATGAGGATGAGGTTTAGGAGCCTGTCTAAGAACTGGACTCAGGCTTGC
>JAZFRP010000016.1:0-6349 GCA_036445715.1 Candidatus Humimicrobiaceae bacterium
ATCAGGCCTATTCTTTATGGAAGTTATCATAATATTATTAATTGCTCCAACTCCAGCGGAAAAACTGAAGAAGTGGTGATAGCAGGAAATATCTGTGAGTCAGGAGATGTCTTCACCATGGGGCCTGACGGCCCACAGCCAAGAAAAATACCTGAAGCAAGGATCGGAGACATACTTGCAATTACTCATGCAGGTTCTTATGGTTTTACAATGGCGTCAAATTATAATTCAAGACCCCGTCCTGCAGAAGTACTGGTCGAGGATGGTAAGGCAAGGCTGATAAGAAAGAGGGAGACCTTAGAGGACCTTATCGCAAATCAGGTATTATAGTTTAATGCTAGATCATTTTATTGATCTCTTTTTTCAACTGATCGGAAATAATATCAAGGGGAAGCCTTAGTTCATCACTCTGGATAAGTCCCTGGTTTTTCAGTATATATTTTATTGGTCCGGGGTTTGGTTCCTTAAAAAGCAATGGTATCAGGGGGAAGAGTTCTTTCCAGGCTATTAAACCTTTTTCAAGGTCCCCTTTCTTTATGCTTTCATATATCTCTATAAATTTTCCGGTATTTATATGGCATGAAGCAAGGATGCCTCCAGCTCCTCCATGAGTCAGATTGATAAACGTCATAATATCTTCACCGGTAAATATGGAAAAATCTGCAGGAGGATCGTTTAATATCTCCAGGGTCTGCCCGATCATTCCGCATGAATCTTTAAGGCCCACTATATTTTCAATATTTGCTATCTCCCTGATGGTCTCATTCTCAATATTCCGTCCGGTCCTGTATGGAATATTGTAGATTATTATTTTCTTTGAGATGCTGCCTGCTATTTCCTGATAATGTCTCAGGATTCCTTTCTGGGAAGGTCTATTATAGTATGGTGACGCAATGAGGTATCCTTCTATATCATAGTCTTCAAAACTTTCTAATTTCTTTATAAGGGACAATGTATTATTTCCGCTTATCCCAAGGAAGATAGGAATCCTGCCTTTAACAAGCTCGATTATTGTTTTTATAATATTATGATATTCAGTGTGTGACACAGTAGGTGATTCTCCGGTTGTACCAAGGGGAATGATCCCGTGGATGCCCTTTCCTATATAATGATCAACCATTTTTTCATATGACCTGTAATCGACTTCACCATTAAGGAATGGAGTTATTATCGGTAAATATATTCCTGAATATCCTGTACTCATTTTAGCTCCCTGAATTTTGATGATGCTCTATGTATTATTTTTATCAGTCTATCAAATTCTATGATTGGAAGTAAAGAATTAATAATGTAATCAAGTGCTACGGGCACTACCTAAACTTTAACTTCCTCCAGCTCGCTCATCTTGTTAATTATCCTTATTTCCCTGAGTAAAAATATTCCTGTGATAAACACTGCAAAAAAATCAGTAAACGGCCAGGAGATCCATACTCCCCTCAGGCCGAAAAACATCGGAAGCACAATGACGGCAGGGATAAAAATAAGTAATTCCCTTGACAGGTTTATTATAAGGGCAGGAGTTGCTCTTCCAATAGCCTGGAAGAAAGTTCCTCCGAGGATCGGGATTGACCACAGGGGTGCAAAAAGTGCAATAAGCCTTAAAGGAGTAATGCCATTTGCTATTAGCTCGGGATCATCGGTAAAGATACTTATTAGCACCTGCGGGAATGCCACCATAAATATGAAGCCGACAAAAGAAATAGCCGTTGTCCATATCAGACCTTCCTTTAATATTCCTTTTACTCTTCCATACAATTTGGCACCATAATTAAAACCTACAATAGGTGCAAATCCATGGCTAATACCAAGTATCGGCATAAATATCATATCTATTATCCTTATACCGATTCCAGTAATAGCTATATAAGTATCCCCTCCGTAGATCTTTACCATTTTTATAAATACTAGGAAAAGGATGCTTCCTATCATTTCCAATAAAAATGATGGAAAGCCAATAGCAATGATCTCTCTCATTGCCGACTTATTTGGCCTGAAGACATCTCTATTAAAACGATATATGCTCGCACTGGACCTGAAATATATAATAATAAACACAAGACTTAATATCTGGCTTGTGACAGTAGCAATTGCTGCTCCCCTGACTCCCATCTTCAGGACAAATATAAAGATAGGATCAAGAATAATATTTATAACCGCTCCGATCAACATCGCGTACATTGATGCTCTCGGCTTGCCTTCTGCTCTTATGAGGTTATTGCTGTTTATTGAAAGTGAGAAGAATATAAACCCAAAGAGCATTATTGAAAGATAATCATTAGCATATGGAAGTATGGCCGGGGATGCTCCCAGGAATTGCAGTATTTCATCCATAAAGATATAAAATACGGCTACAACAATAATATTTAATATCATATTTATTATAAAACTGTTTCCTGCAGCTATAAGTGCTCTTTCTTTATCACCCTTTCCAAGGGAACGGGATATTATGGAAGCCGAACCTATACCAGTAAGAAGTCCTATGGCTATGATAAATATAAGTATTGGGAGAACTATGGTCAGCCCCGCAATAGCATTTGTTCCTACAGCTCTACCAACAAATATTGTGTCAACAAAATTATATAGGGCAACTATTATCATCCCGGTAACGGAAGGTAGGGAAAATTTAAATAGAAGTGACCTTAAATTTCCATTTAATATCTGTTTTTTTTGTTCTTCCACCTTAGTTACCTATATCAAGTTGTGCGTTAGTCCTGTTGATTATCCTGAGTTCCCTTATTACAAATACTGCTGTGACAGCAAATGAAAGAAAATCAGAGGTGGGCCAAGAAAGAAATACACCATTTAACCCAAACAGCATTGGAAGTACAAAAATTGCCGGTATCAGAAAGATCACCTGTCTTGAAAAATTGATTATAAGGGCAGGTACCGGTTTACCTATTGCCTGGAAAAGGGTCCCTCCTACGATCAAGAAACCAAGTATCGGTAAAAATATAACTATTATCCTCATAGGGACAATTCCATTACTTATGATCTGGGTATTATCAGTAAAGATCCTCAGGAGATACTGTGGGAAAAACATTGTCGCAATAAACCCTATGGTACCTATTACGGTTGTCCATATCAGTGTCTCGCCGAGTACCTTTTTGACTCTGGTGTATAATTTTGCCCCATAATTAAAACTTGCTATAGTAGAAAAACCATAAGATATTCCTATTATAGGCATCACAATAAGATCTATTATCCTTATTGTAATACCCGCAATAGCAATATAGTCATCATTTCCATAATAAATTATTACACGGTTGAATATCAGAAATATTACACTGTCTATCATCGCCATCAGAAAAGACGGAAAGCCGATCTTAAGGATGTTCTTAATTATTTTCCAATCAAGCTTGAGCATTTCAACATTCAGCCTGAATATGCTTTTCCCAAAATAGAAGTACAGGATTATATAGCAGACACTCACAAACTGGCTTATTATGGTAGCAAGAGCCACACCTCTTACACCCATTTTTAAACCAAAAATAAATATTGGGTCAAGTATGATATTGAGCACTGCACCTATGACCATAGGGTAGATCGCTGCCCTTGGTCTTCCTTCTGCCCGTATTATATGATTGGCCGCCAGTGAAAATGAGAAGAATATAAAACCAAACAGGATCACTGAAAGATAATCCCTGGCATATGGCAGTACTGCTGCTGATGCTCCAAAGAACTTTAGGATATCGTCAAGGAAAATAAATGCTATAACCATTAACACTGTATTTATCGCTATATTTATTATAAACGCATTTCCGCCAGCCCTTGAAGCAAGTTTTTCATCTCCATTGCCCAACCCTCTTGAGATCACCGAAGCTGCTCCAACACCTATCATAAGGCCAATTGCGAGCATGATTATTTGTATTGGAAATACAATAGTAAGTGCTGCTATTGCAATGGACCCTACCCCGTTACCCACAAAGATAGTGTCAATGAAATTATAAAGGGCACTGATGACCATACCGATAATAGCAGGCATGGAAAATTTGAATAGAAGTCCCCTGAGGTTATTATTTAAAATTTCTTGTTTTTGAGATTTCATTAATAATAGAAATTATTAAGGTATGGCTAAATTATCATCCAGTAATAAAGATTGATTTATATTACGTGAAATTGTACTTAAATTTTAAAATAAAGACAAACACAGTTCAAGGTTTGAAAAGATAAAATTATCAATATTTTGAATTAAAATCCTTATTTATCCTGTACCCACAGTAAGGGCATAGATTGAAATCCTTCTGGACCCCTTTCTCGCAACCGGGGCACTGATTATTTTTTAGAAGTTTGTCTTCTTTTGTCTCTTTGATAACTGTTATCTGGGGAAGCCCCATTTTTGATTCAGTAAGGTTGAATGAGGACTTCAATTTATTTAAGACTATCAAACTTTCATTATTAAGATTTCCGTCATCTTTGAATTTTTTATAGACCCTCTTGAAAAATTCCTCAATATCTTCTGTCTCGAATTTTTTAAGTGTCTCTATTTCGCTATCAAGCAGTTCCTTAAATATCAGGACATTATCCTCGATCGTGTCAAACTGTTTATCAAGCTTATTATCACAAGCCATACAGTAAGGAGCATGGTTGTCGTCCTTTATAACTTTCCCGCACTCAATGCACTTTTCCAATTCAGCCATCTCTACCTCTTTATATTAATATATTTAATAAATTAACAGTTGCTATATTACCACAATTTCTTATTTTTTTAATAAATCATTTTTGCAATATGGTCAGCTATTGCAAGTGATGAGGTCAATCCCGGTGAATCCATACCTATAAGATTAATGAGATTCTTATATGCGGGATCCCTTTCAATCACAAAATCATAATAATTTGCCAATTTTGCCCTGATCCCTGCCTGATGAAGATTCACATCCTCCGGTCCTATATTGGGAAAGAATGGATTGATCATTGACTGGTAATATGCAGGCTTTATCTTAGTCTTATAATCCTCCTTATCTTCAGGAGTTGAATATGCCGGGCCAATAGTCACTGTGTCTCCCAAAATATATTCACCCCCTATTAATTCAAAAGTGGGCGTCAGGTGCACTCCTACCGATTTAGTTACCTTACCTTCATCAAACAGCTTTTTGAACTCTCCAAGACCGACTCGAAGCCTCTCACCACCAGGTAGATACCCGAATGGCACAGGATAAATATTTAAACCATTCATAGATAGATCTTCACGTGCTGACTTATAAAACTTTGCTGACTCCCCTTTTACAGGGTCCATCCTATATGGAGAATCAGGATTTACCATCATAGCGACCTCATCAGCATATAATCCTGCAGAATTGATAAGTGTCCCTGTTTGGAATACCTCTCTGTGATTTGCGGATTCTATAGTTACTTCAAATCCATTCTTAACAGGATTTATTTGTATGACCTTGTTTCCAACTAGAAACATGACTTCTTTCTCTATGGCAAGATCATATAATTTATTGACAAGGGATGTCGACTCTATCACTCCGGATGTCGGCACATATAGAGCCTTGATGCCATATACATTCGGCTCAAGAGCTTTGATATCATTTTTACCAATTATCTCCAATCCGGGAACATTATTCCCTGAGGCGATCCTGTGAACATCATAAAGGTACTCTTCTTCCAGGTCATCAGTTGCAATTAAGAGTTTTCCACATTTTTTATGTGGGATATTATGCATAGCACAGAACTCATAAAGCATCCTATTGCCTTCAACACATAGTTTAGCCTTTAATGGTCCAATATCCTGCGGATAATAGACCCCGGCATGTATGACCCCGGAATTTCTAGAGGATTGATTCTCACCGTTTATCTGGCTGTTTCTCTCTACTACCACTATATCTTTTGAGCCGCTGTATTCACCGGCTATCCGGTGCGCCACAGCGCATCCTATTACACCCGCACCTATTATTGTTATGTCCACTCTTTCAGACATATTCACACCGGTTCCGATCTATTTTTTGGACACAAATGAAGACGATTTCTATTAAAAAGCATTCTACCAGAATAATGATTTATTAAATATTCTTACTTATATATTTTTACCGGGAGTACTTTAATTTTGTTAATAATATCATTTTACGGTTAGATTCTGATTTATTAATTTTTTCATCTATAATATAAGAGTAATAAAAAAATATAAGTGGACGGAGAGCTTATATGGCCTGGGAAAAACCATCCGGGGAGCTTGTTGAATTATTTGAGGAAATAGTACCCGATCTTCCAGGATTAGAAAAAAGAAAAATGTTCGGACACCCTACCGCCTTTATAAATAATAATATGTTTATGGGTGTAAAAGGTCAAAAATTAACCCTGAGATTATCCAAAAAGGACCAGGATGAATTCCTGGATCTTGATGATACAG
>JAZFRP010000017.1:0-4121 GCA_036445715.1 Candidatus Humimicrobiaceae bacterium
TTTGATCTATTAATTGCTTATCTATATTAAGAATTTCTTTTTTTGAAAAATTTGAATACGACACTATGCCGCCAATAAAAAAATTTGAACTTCCGGGAGTATCAGTTATTATGCTTGATATCAGGCCTCCTGTTATTGATTCAGCGGTGCTTATGGTAATATTCTTTCCAACTTTTTCTATTGCCGTTTTAAGATTGTCTGAAATAATATTATCACCCTTGCCGTAAAGATGATTCCCCATCCTGCCGGATATCTCACTCTCAAAATGCTTCAAATCTTTTTTAACTTTCTTCCTGTTCCCGCTCTTTTCGATAAGGATGATCTTTATCAGGCCCGGTGTAGCAGTTATCCCAATCTCAATGCCGGAATCCTTCGCATCGCGGACCAGGTCCTTTATTTTCTCTTCTATTTCTGTTTCGCTGATATCAGTTGTAAGTAGTGTGGCCTTTTTCAATTTCATTACCTCACTCTTATTCCCGCTTTTCTCTATCATGTCGCTTAAAAACGGGATAATATCATTTTCAAACATACTTTTCATCTCTTTTGGAACACCTGGTATTGAAAAAACATATTTTTCCCCGGCAGTATTTATCCTAAATCCGGAGGCGCTACCAATAAGAGGTAGTATCGGCACAGAGCCTTCCGGGATATAGGACTGCCGCAGAAGCCTGTCATTGATCTCCCGGGTTCTTCTCTTACGTATAAATTTCAAACTACTTGGATCCAGTTTTTTATCTCTCACAATTTTTACCCCGACAGCAGCAGCGACTGCTTCCCTTGTCAGATCATCATCAGTCGGCCCCAGCCCTCCTGATATGATTATAATATCGCTAAACCTGATCCCAAGTTTTATTACATTTGAGATATCCTTCAGCCTGTCTGGCACCGTGAACATATAATTACATTCAATGCCGAGTTCAGACAATCTCTCAGCAATATATTTTGAATTGGTATTCGTGATAAGTCCAAGATTTAATTCAGTACCAATTGAGATTATTGAGCAATTCATTTTTCTATACCGTTTGATTTATTTTGATTTTATACTTTTATTCCTGCTTAGTTAAGATACTGGCAAGGTCTTCATTGGATATTAGTATTTCCCTGGGTTTACTGCCCTCGAATTCACCAACATATCCGCTGTTTTCGAGCTGATCTATTATCCTTGCAGCCCTGGAATAGCCTACCTTTAATCTTCGCTGTAAGAGGGAAGCAGAAGCATGGCCAAAGTCAACGACTACTTTCAGTGCCTCATAGAAAAGTTCATCTTCCTCTATATTCTTTTTTCCTGTCTGGCTGATCTTTTTTGAAATATCCAGATTATACTCAGGTTCTTTTTTACCCTTTACATACCTGGTGATCATCTCGATCTCATTTGTTGTTACAAAACATCCCTGTATCCTTTCAGGACGGTTCAGGTAGTAAGGCAGGTATAACATATCGCCACGGCCAATAAGTTTATCTGCCCCGGAACTATCAAGTATTACCCTTGAGTCTATATTTGATGTCACCATAAATGCGATCCTTGATGGAACATTAGCTTTTATCAGTCCGGTTATTACATTTACCGAAGGTCTCTGCGTAGAGATCACCAGGTGCATCCCTACTGCCCTCCCCATCTGCGCTATTCTGCATATACTGTCCTCGACTTCTGATGCAGATACCATCATCAGGTCCGCCAGCTCATCTATAAAAAGTACAATATACGGAAGAGGTTTAAAGTCTTCATCATTATCATTATTTTTCTTTGCAGCTGTATTATATTCTAAGAGGGATTTAAAGTTTTTTTCTACCAGGACCCTGAATCTTTTTTCCATCTCTTCAACAGCCCAATGCAGGACCGATGCAGCCTTTTTAGGATTTACAACAACAGGTGAAAGGAGATGGGGAATCCCATTATATATACTTAACTCGACCATCTTAGGATCAATCATAATGAATTTTAATTCACTTGGCTTTGCCTTCATCAGAAGCGATATCACAATGCTGTTCAGGCATGAACTCTTGCCGGAATTTGTAGCTCCTGCAATAAGCACATGTGGCATCTCTATAATATTCATATAAATGATGTCTCCTGAAAGGTTTTTACCGAGAGGTGCTGACAGCAATTCATCACTAAGTTTTTTATCATTTGGAGAATATATGTCTCCAAGGGTCACTATGCTTCTTATCTTATTGGGAACTTCAAGACCTATCGCAGATTTTCCCGGTATAGGTGCGAGTATCCTCAGATCTGCAGATCCCAGCGCTACGCAGAAATCATCCTCCAGGCTAAAAAGTCTCTGCACCTTTACTCCAGGAGAAAGCGTAAGCTCATACATCGTAACAGATGGTCCCCTTACCACCCGGTCTATCTTAGCAGGCAGGTTAAAATCATCAAATAATTTGTTCAGGGTCGAAACCCTTTCCTTGATGCTTTGCTTGTACAATTTTGCAGGTACACTCCTGGATTTTTTTAGAAGATTTATGGGAGGGGTCTGGTAGTTCTCATCTTCCCCGCTTTCTTCCATTATGGGCATCTTCAGCTGCCTGTCCCCGGGGACCTGAGTATTTTTCCTCTCTGTTTGTTTTTCAAGTTCACCTTTCCTGATATCATCTATCACTTCCGGTTCGGTAACAAACTTTGTACCGGTCTTCACGGAAACATTTTTTTCTCTAAAATTCTTCCGTGTATTTATTGAAGGTGCCTCCGATCTTTCCCTTATTGGAATACTGGTATCCTTAACGACAGGGGATCTTTCCCTCTTAAATACCTCTGCAAATATTCTAAAATCTACATGCCGGAAAAATTCCCCGATCTTTTTCCCGATACTGATAAGTGATATTCTTGTTATTATTAAAATCGATATGATGATCAAAACAGATAATACTGTAATTGCCCCGGCACTGCCAAAAAGCTTAAACAGTCCATTGAATATTGCAGCCCCTGCAATACCACCTCTCGTCCTGATAAGTACATCGTCAAAAATATCTACATAGTTTAGATTATTGGAAAATATTCCAAGAAGTGAAAAAAAGAGCAGGAAAAAACCCCAACCAAACCTGGAGGGCAAAAGTCTTATCTGCTTTAAAAAGAAACTTGCTCCCCAGACAATAAGGAAAAAAGGTACTATATATTTACCAATACCAAATATATACGATAAGAAATCATTGACTCTTTGATTGATATATCCTGAATCCTGTGCACTAAAGACACTGATTATTAGAAGAATGGACACCATGATTATCAGTATGGCATATATTTCAGTCCTCCTGCCAATATATCTACTGCTGTTTTTTCTCCTTGTATTTATCTTTTTACGGGGACGGATGGACTTTCTGGAGGTCTTATTCCGTTTGTTATTTTTATTTGCCATAACCAACTAATATTAAGACAGTTGTAAAATTATTGTAAAACCATTACTTTTAAGGATATTATAGGCCTAATCCTGGCTTTTTTGAAAATAAATTTTTCAAGCCTTTCCAGCAAGAAATCTTCTATCCTGTGTTTACTTAAAATATTATCCTCAAAACAATTCTGGACAGAGTCTGTGAGTACTTTCTTTCCGTCATTAAGTATCGCATTTATATTTTCAATAAAAATCATGCCCCTCATTGAAAACTCAGGTTCCATGATCACCTTTTTCATCTTTATATCTATCCCGAGAGCAATGAAAATGACACCATTTTTTGAAAGCATCTTCCTGTCCCGGAGTACCATGTCTTCAATATTGCCCATACCGATCCCGTCAACATAGACATTTTTTGGTTTTATATTTCCTGATATGCGGCAGACATTCATATTCATCTTTACAATATCCCCATTTTGCATATTCAGCGTATTATCAGCATCAATACCCATTGACTGTGCGATCTGTGCATTCTGTAATTTATGCTTGTTCTCGCCATGTATGGGTATAAAGTACTGTGGTTTTGCAAGACTGATCATCATCTTTATCTCTTCCTGTGCAGCATGGCCGGAAACATGGACGCCTGCAATAGACTCATAAACTACTTCAGCCCCCTGTTTTATAAGCATATTGATCGTGCTGGATATGGCTTTTTCGTTCCCGGGTATCGGGGATGCCGAAATAATCACCATATCTCCCTTCATGATCCTTACTCCCCTGTGTTCATCCATCGCC
>JAZFRP010000018.1:0-5546 GCA_036445715.1 Candidatus Humimicrobiaceae bacterium
ACTCAGTAAAAGCATAGGCAATATGAGCAGCTGCCATATTACCATCCATAGATTTCATTTCCCCCATTTTTGATACCCCTTCATTTTAAGTTCGGAACTTAAATATAATAAAGCTTGCCTTCCCAAAACAAACTTCTAAAAACTATGAATTGCCATTGGGCAAAACCTTAAGGATTATATCACAATTAGGGGGATTTATTAATAAATTAAAAGAAGATCAAAGTGCATTTTGTTGCTATATTTCACGCCTGTCAGATAGCGCCCTCCCGATGGTTATCTCGTCTGCATATTCAAGATCCCCGCCCACGGGAAGACCGCTTGCAAGCATAGTCGTCTTGACCCCGCGCGGAGTCAATTGTTTCTTAATATACATAGCCGTACTTTCGCCTTCTACAGTAGGATTCAGGGCCACTATGACTTCAGTTACAGTATTTTCCCTTACCCTCTCCATCAGCTTGGGTATCCTTAATTCGTCAGGACCAATGTTTTCGATCGGTGACAGGAGACCACCAAGCACATGATACAGTCCCTGATATTGTCCTGTTTTTTCAAGTAGTATTATATCGCCTACTTCCTCGACAATACATATCTTGGTTGTGTCTCTTGACTGATCCCTGCATATATGACATATCTCATCCTCTGTAAGATTGCGGCACACTTCACAGAATTTTACTTTATCTTTCATGTCGATAAGGCTCTTTGCAAATTTTTCTATTTGCCCGGGAGGTAATTTCAATAGATAATATACTATCCTTCTTGCGGATTTAGGTCCGATAGCCGGAAGTTTCCTGAATTCATTTATTAAGTTTTCTACACTCTTTATATATAGGGGCATTTTATTAAATTTCTAAGATTATGGATCACAAATCAAGTCTGGTCGCTTTTATACCTCAAGAAAAATTCCGTTAAAACAATATCTGGTCTAGAATCCAGGTAAATTCATTCCTCCGGTAAGGCCGGCCATCTTATTCTTTGCTTCATCCTTTGACTGTTTCAAAGCATCATTTACAGCAACCATCACCATGTCCTCTACCATATCCAGGTCATCGGCATCTATCATCTCATTATTCAGCTTTATTTCCAGGATCTCCTGGTCACCATTTACTCTCGCTTTTACTGCTCCGCCTCCTGCAGATGCCTCGAATTCCATACTTTTGAGTTCTTCCTGAACCTCGGCCATTTTTTTCTGCATCATCTTAGCCTGTTTCATCATCTGCTGCATATTAAAACCCAATTTTTACTCCTTTATCTCGAATTTTTTTTCAAAATATTTTAGCATATCTTCTTTGCCATCACCTGCTGACCCGGTATCTTTATCTTTTTTGTCCGCACTATCTATGCCAGTTTTTGTATTTTGTTCCCCACCAGTCTTCTCTGCGGGCCTGGTATTTGCACCACTTTCCGCTGTCGGCTTTTTGCCTGCAGCCTGACCTTCGTCCTCATTTGCCTTATTTTTTCCTGCCTCTTCTTCTTTTTCTTCTTTTTTGGTTTTTTCAAGTTTGTCTGTTCCGGCAGATATATTATTTTTTTTATCTTCACCGCTGGAGCTGTCCTGGCTGGAATGATTTTTCATCTGATTCTTCATATTTATATTACCGGTCTCAAACTCTACTTGGTATTTTTTCCCGGTTACTTCGCTTATCACATCAGATATAATATCCGAATTAGCCTTCTTGTTTAAATGATCCTTATGCCATTTTTTATTCTCACCAAGACAGAAAAATACTGTCTTATCATCGATCCTGTCCGGTTCTGCCTCGACGAACATGGCATGTACCGAGATCTTTTTTCTCTTTAGAAGCTCAAGTATCCTGTCAAGATTTTCTGTTATTGATTTTAATCCTGAAGTTTTAGCATTACTTTTTTTTGCACCTGCACCAGGTGTTTTCTTTATCTCCGGTTTAAACTCCGGGTCGGGGTCCATGACTATTTTTGTTTCAATACCGGATCCATTTACAGTTTCAAGCTTTGTTTGTTCTGTATTGTGTAAAAAATCCAGATCCTGCATCCCACTCCCGGGTTCCTCCACATTTACAGCTTCCTGCATAATTGATCCTCCTGCAGCACCATTCTTTACCTCTCTTTCAAGAGAATGTATCTTTGCTTCCCAGGCTTTTATTTTCTTATTTATCTGCTTCTCGTCCAATACAATAAAGTTTACTGCCTGTATGACAGCGGTCCTGAAAAAAGTCCTGGAGCTTTCACCCCATTTGACCTGTTTTAAGAGTTCCGTAAAGTGGTCAAGATAGAACTCGACCTCTTCATTGCTTAGGCTTTCTGCCTGTTTTGAATAATTATCCAGATATTCTTTACTGATATCGGTGATATCAGCAGGTTTATCATAATTTTTAACAATATATATATTATACAGGTGGTCAAGCAATTCAGAGACAAAGACTTTCAGGTTCTGATTACTTTTTATTATACTTTTTACAATTTCAAGACTGCTGGAAATATTTCTTCCGACCAGGATGTCTACAAACTGGAATAATATTTCGATGTCGACTATTCCAAGGAGTGCCACAACATCTTTTGCCTCGATCTTCCCCTCGCTATAGGCTGCAAGCTGCTCAAGTATGCCATCAGCATCCCTTAAGCTACCATCAGCATACCTGGCAATAAGACTCAGGGCCTGGTCCGAAATGGATAATTTTTCGCTTTTGGCTATTTTTTTTAGCCTTTCACTTATGAGGTCAATCGCTATCGGACTGAAGTCAAATCTCTGGCATCTTGACATTATGGTAGGAAGTACCTTATTGGGTTCAGTAGTTGCCATGATAAAGACCACATGACTGGGAGGTTCCTCTAATACCTTCAAGAGGGCATTGAATGCTTCAGTAGTCAGCATATGGACCTCGTCTATTATATAGACTTTCTTGCGGAGATCATTGGGAAGGTACTTAACCTTTTCCCTGAGTTCCCTTATCTCGTTTATTCCGCGGTTTGACGCTGCATCGATCTCTATAACATCGACATTTGAACCATTGGAGATGCTCAGGCAATTTTTACATTTATTGCATGGTGTGGAAGTGATGCCATCCATACAGTTTATGGCTTTTGCAAGTATCCTGGCAGTTGAAGTCTTTCCCGTACCCCGCGGACCGCAGAACATATATGAATGAGAAAGCCTATTGCCCGAAAGGACATTTTTTAATGTCTGGATATTATATTTTTGGCCTATTACATCATCAAGGCTTTGAGGTCTCCATTTACGGTAAAATGAAATATATCCCATAGTCAGGTTTCCAAGACTCTATAAATATAATAATAAATGATCGAGCTCTTTTCCCGGTAATTTAAAAGAATAACCTATTATAATACAGGCTATCCGGGATTAGCTCATGTTCACGCCGTGCCCCAGGATCGACATAAAGTAACAAGTGCAGCCTCTACAGTTAGCTCCAGCCAGGTTTCCTTGTGGCACCCGGAGAATGTTACTTACCGCTGCTTCCTCTCGGACCTGACGGGGTTTATAACCCTCCGCCGCACAAGACCCAACTTTCATCACCACTTATAAAGACGCTAAACCTTACTGCCTTAGGCCTCAAGCCTGTTGATCGGTCTCACTAGAGCGGATTGTGAGTTACAGGGCACCGCTAGCTCCCCACCTAGCACGGCAATTTGATTATATAAGAATAATTAAAAAAATTAAACAAATGCAGGAGTAATAATTTAAAAAAATACGATATATATTGAATAAAAAATTTAAAGGAGTAGAATTTTTGAAATGACCCCAAAAATGCAAAAAACAAAAATAGCTCTTGGCTCAACCACACATATGGTAACAGATATTTATGCCAGCTTTATTGTTGGGATGATACCCATACTTACGGCACGTTTTGGATTATCTTTATTTCTTGTGAGTCTTCTGACCGCAGTAAGTTTTGTTTCAGCAAATCTTACCCAGCCTATCTTCGGATATTTATCTGACAAATACGGGACAAAAAACTTACTGATAGCCGGTCCCCTGGTTGCTTCAATATTTTTAAGCATGATTGGAATAGCTCCGACGTACTGGGTAGTAATAATATTTTTAATTATTGGAAAGCTGGGAGTCTCAGCAATACATCCTCCAAGTGCTGCTATTGCAAATTATTTTGGAGGGAAGAGGAAAGGTTTTTCAAATTCCCTGATGTCATTCGGCGGGACCATCGGGTTTTCTCTCGGTTCATTGTTTATTATCTATATTATTGAAAAGCTGGGACTGAAGTTCACACCTATTGCTGCGATCCCGGGAATAATCATCGCCCTGGTAATGGTAAAATATGCCCCTGAAATAAATATTCGTTCAAGTAAAAGCTATAGTATAGGTTTCTGGGATAAAATAAAAAAAGTCAAGAGATCAAAGGTCTCCTTGCTTGTACTTATTATGTTTGTAGCATACAGCAGGGACCTGATAGGTTTTACCCTGCTTACCTTTATGCCATTATATTTTACAAACCTTGGAGTAAGCATGATCAATTTCGGATACATCGTGATGGCATTTATTCTTATAGGGGGTATAGGAGGATTGATCTCGGGGTATTTTTCAGATCGCATACAGAGAAGAACTACAGTTATCCAGGTATCAATACTGCTCTCCATACCATGTATACTGGCAATATTTTATGTGCCCGTAGGAGCCGGAATCTTCCTCTTTATCCTTTCAGGTTTTTTTGCAATTTCCACACTTCCGCTTTGCATAAGGATCGCCCAGGATATTTTCCCGGGAAATGTCAGCCTGGCATCATCCTTCGTGCTGGGAGTCAGTACCGGAAGTGCTTCTGCAACACTTATGCTGGTTGGAAAGATTGCGGATAGTATTGGGATGGTAACTACTATTAAATACGTGACTATATTTCCCCTGGCAGGCTCCCTCCTGCTTTTTCTTTTTCCTCTGATACAAAAAAGAATCCGGGAGACACAAAATATACCTGATGTAAATATTGAAAAATAGCTTATTGGTGTCTTTGCTGGAAAAATAAAATTATAAGGATCTAAATAGTTTAATATAAAACAGGAAGTTAAAACAAATATTTATAATAATGATAGGAATAATACACTGACACGACAAAACGATAAATTTAATAAGATCCAGATAGGACTTTCAGCAGGAAGCCATTTTATTACTGATATTTACCAGAGTGCCTATATCGGGCTTATTCCATTCCTTACCTTAAGATTTGGCCTGTCTCTTTTCCAGGTCAGCCTTCTCGGGATCACAAGTGTCCTGGCAAACAGTCTTTTTTCACCTGTTTTCGGTATGCTATCCGATAGGCACGGACTCAAATATTATATGATAGCCGGGCCCCTGGTGACTTCAATATTCTTAAGTACCCTTGGGATCATCCCTAATTATTATTTGATACTCATACTGCTTTTCCTGGGTAATCTGGGTGTAGCTGCATTCCATCCGGCAAGTGCCGCTATTGCCGGTCACTATGGTGGAAAAAGAAAAGGTATCGGAAGCTCGCTTATCAACTTCGGGGGAAATTTTGGAAATGCTGTCGGGTCACTTCTCATAATTCTCATCTTTGAAAAGGCAGGAATAGAATTTACCCCGCTTA
>JAZFRP010000019.1:0-7007 GCA_036445715.1 Candidatus Humimicrobiaceae bacterium
GTAGTCTTCATCATCTTCATTTTTATGGATAATGGATACGGGCTGTCTAACAGTCCCGCTCTCACCGTCGGTCTTATTGCGATACTGATTTTGGGGGCAATATGGGTATCGCTCTTTTATAAGAGAAGAACTTTTTGCAAGTATCTTTGCCCGCTTACTGTCCTCATCGGCATGTCCTCAATGGCGGCCCCCGTTGAGATTCGACGAAAGGACGCTAAGGTCTGCGGTCAGTGTAAGAGCAAGGCCTGCTATAAGGACACCGAGCATAGCTACGGGTGTTCTATGAACCTGTATCAAGGAGGAGGCATAGATACAAACCGTGATTGTATTCTTTGCACCGAGTGTATCAGCGCCTGTCCTCATGATAACTTAGCGATAAGGCTTAGGGGTTTGGGGCGTGACCTGTGGGCGCGACGGAAAGGCCGACTGGATGAGTCAGTTGCGGCGGTAGTCATCGCGGGGATGGTCACTATGGTCTCTCTTTTTGTGGTTCTCTTCCTCCCTCCAGTAAAGTCTTTTATGGATACGATTCTCCCTGCGGGGACACCTCCCAATGATTTTCCCCGCATCGCGAGTATTGGTCTACTCTTTTTTCTGGGCATCCTCGGTGCTTTATTACTGATGTATGCCTTTAGTTACTTATCGCGGCTGTTTAGTGGTGCCAAGGAAGCCAGCACCAAGAGCTTTTTTATCCACTTCGGCTATGCAGTGTTACCCCTGGGAGTAATGAAATTCCTTTCTGATATTATAGACCATGTATTGCGCACATGGGGAGCCATCTTTGATGTGGTAAGCGCTCTGTTTCGGGATTTCCCATTAAATCGCATTGTCATCGAGGAGGTTACGGTAAAGCAACTTATGACCGCCAACCAGACCTATGTGCTACAAATGGCACTAATCGGTTTTGGCTTTGGCATAAGCCTCTATGTGGCCTATAAGCTGGCTGTACGTATGTTCCCGGAAGATAGAGATATTGCCTTCAGGGCTTTTTTGCCGATAGGGGCTTTTATATTCATCATGGGCATGGCAGCGCTGTGGGCACTGTCAGCTGCCCTGTAAGGAGGTTTTATGGTAATTAGTGAAAGAAGAAGAATCACCTATACCGCCATTGCGGTTATTCTAGTGGGTATAATTACAGGTTTTCTACTCGGCAGCGTGTTTCTGTCGGGAGCACCCCCCACCAAAACCTTTAATATCGTAAACTATCACTGGGGGTTTGCTTTATATGATGAAGATTGGAATGAGATTGAGCAAATAGAGGTGAACAGAGGCACTGAGGTGCGTCTGGTAGCGTTCCCTCTATCCGTATTGTCAAATGAAATAAAAGAGCAACTTTGGCAACGAATTGTAGATAAAGGCTTCGGGGAATACCAACCGGGAGACTCGAAAATAGCCGGTTTAATAGAGGTGGCATATGCCGACCTGGACAGTGTGGACCATGGGGTATTTATTGGATTGCTCAATGTTGATTTAAGGCCCAATGCGAACGCATCTACCCTGGAGAAAGCGGTTGATAGCATTAAGTTCACAACTGATGCAATAGGAAGCTTTGATATAATATGCTCGGTATTTTGTGGTGAGGGTCATGATTACATGGTTTTGGAAGGTGCTTTTGTTGTAAGGTAATCGATTTATTACCTTTTGGGTAGTCTTATAAACTGATCAGTTTAAATAATAAAAAAAATAGAAATGGGAAAGGAGTTCAATTGTCGAAAAACAGCATTGTCAACAATTGTTATTAAAAAAGGAGATTTTAAGATGAGGAAAAAATGGTTATTAATTTTGATCGCAGTTCTTGCTGTAGCAATGATTGTAGGTGCTACTGCTTGTTCTTCTAGTGGGGAACGTGAACCCAAAACCCAGGTTATAGATATCTATATGTGGGAGAAGAAATCTATGCCAGAAGATCCTATAAAAGAGGCACATCCAGATTCTACAGGTCAGCTGATCTCAGAATTTTACCACTGGGAACCAGATGTTATTGTAGTGCTTAAGGGAGATACAGTGGTACTTAATGTTTCAAATCCCAGGGGTACAATTCATGGCCTTGCTGTACCTGACTTTAATATTGATACCGGTCCCCTAGATCCAAAAGGAGGCACAGCAACTATTGAATTTGTTGCAGATAAAGCTGGAACTTATTCATATAACTGCAGTACGCCCCCTGCCGAAGGAGTTTGTAATGCTGGCCATAAATTTATGACTGGAACTATAATAGTTTTAGACATATAAATTGTAAAGTATTATCTAAGCAGGGAAAACTTTTGTTAGAATCAACAATAGATTTCCCTGCTTATTTTCTTATAGCTGCTTAATCCAGTTTTGATAGGAATTTTATTATCTTTTAGCCGATATTTAAAATATAGAATATAATAATTTGCATAATGCTAGTTTGGCACTTTTTTGTAAAATAAATTTAAAAGTCGTATTAGAGAAGAAAAAATAATATTGAGAAAAAAAATTAAAATATTAGTTATATGTGTAACTTTATTATGTATTACAGTAATGGTTTTCGGATGTACATCAATCAGCTTGACTGGACAGGAGGAAGTGCCTGTTAAAGAAATTGTTGCTGAACATGAACATGAGGATGGCACACCCGAAGAACATTCACACGAACCTGTAACGATGAAGGTAATACTTATTGAAGATTTTTCATTTAGCCCTCAAGAATTGACCATAGAAGCAGAAAGTGGCGTAACCTGGGTAAATAGGGACGAAGATTTCCACTCAATAAAATTAGATACATTTAATTCAGAGGAACTGGCTAAAAATGATTTCTATACTTTTACATTTAATAATGTTGGGATTTATGAATTTTCATGTGGTGTTCACCCCAATATGCAGGGAAAGATAATAGTAACACAAAGAGAATTCCCTGTTGTCAAAAAAGCACCTAATTTTGAGTTAATAAATCAGGATAGTGAGAAAATATCTTTAGATCAATTTCCTGGAAAATTAAAAGTATTGAGTTTCTTTTATGTTGGCTGTACTGCTGAAAATGGGTGCTCACTGACCACTAATAATTTTATGAATTTACAGGGATTATTAGGAGAAGAATTGAACAAAAAAACAGTTCTGCTTCTTATAACAGTTAATCCGGAAAATGATATTCCTGAAATACTTAAAGAGTATGGTGAATTATATGGAGCAGATTTTAGCAATTGGCATTTTCTTACAGGAGATAGTCAAGTCGTAGAGAAGGTCCTTGATGATTATGATATAGTCATTGAAAAGCAGGAGCAAGAAGATGAAGATCAGGTATCTGATAATGGATTCCCTACAGTGGTGGGTGCTTTTAGTGGTATAAATTTAATACATGGAGATGATGAAGATGATGAAGTTGATATTCTCCATTCGATGTTAACCTTCTTAATTGACCAGAATAATAATGTGAGACAGGTATATATCTCTAATATGCGGGAGCCTGAAGGGATAAAAAAAGATATAATTACATTACTTGATGAGTAATGGATCAAATCTTTAGTGGGCTTCTTCCATTCATAAATACTTTTGCTATATCCATAACAGACACCTCCTCATTGGTATATATCAAAACATATATCATATTTAAGAAATTTTTTAGTGTTGATATTAGAAATTTATCTTTTTCCAGTCCTAACACAGAATGCTGTAAAAAGTGTTCAGCTCCCTTGAATGCATAACACTCCTTGTCTCCCATTTTATAATTCCTTTGTGAATTTACTATATGGCTATATAATACTGTTAAATAATATTCTTTTGGTTATCAGAGAATCAAATTTTTAAAGGTATATTCAAGATGAATAAAAAGAGATTACCCTTAATTTTATTAATATCTATTGTTCTATTTAGTGGGTGCACACTAGAAGAACCTTCTCAATCAAACAAAGAACCACAGCAAGAAATGACTGAGGAATCAAAAACAGCTATTGATATTATTCCTGAAAATCATGACTATCCTAAGATTGCAAGCTGGCTGTCAAAAAAAGAGGAACTTATCAGTAGCAATAAACCTTTTGATCTTGTCATGACCGGCTGGGTAACAGCTGAAGAGGCGGATAAGTTTAAAGAAAATAATCCTGATGTAATAATTCTTGCAGGGCTGTCACTTAACTGGGTATGGGACAATGAAGATTGGATGACATTTATAAAAACTGTTTCAAATTATGGAAAGACTGATCCAATTGAAATAACTGAGGATATGTATCTTCATAAGGAAAACGGTGAGAGATGTGCTTTTGGCTGGGCCTCTGAAGAGTGGGACCAGGAAGAGATCTACACAATGGATCCGGGAAATGAAAAATGGGTCGAATTTATTACTTCCTTTTATAAAAATGTACTGGACCAGCCGCAGCATGACGGGATCATTATTGATATGGTGACAAACAAGAACTGGTGGTGCCAGGATGCTATAAGTGATATTGATTGGGTAAAATATACCAGTGCGATCATGCAAAAGATACAAGATTTAAATAGTGAAGACAAGATGGTCATATTCAATGCTGGAAAAGATCTTTCGGATATTGATGAATTCAGCCAGTATATGGATGGATATCTCATGGAGAATTTTTTAGGAGAGCAGTTAGATGCATCATTTGAAGATGGTCTGGAGGCAGCAAATAGTGATTACATTGTCATTTATGCGGTGGATACTGATGACACCGGCATAAAAGATTTAAAACGGATGAGGCTGGGGCTGACTCTATCCCTCCTGAATGATAATACTTATTTTACTTATGATATAGGGCCAAGGGATCATGGCCAGGCATGGTGGTTTGACGAATATGATGCCAAACTTGGAAAACCTTTAGGGGAATACTACAAAAAAGACAATGCATACTGGAGAGAGTTTGAAAAAGGTATTGTGGTAAGTTCACCAAACTCTGATACCAACATTAATTTTGATAAAGAATATACTGATATATCAACAAATAGTAAGTCAACTTCTTTCAATATCGATAAAGGTGATGGGAGAATATTTATTGAATAAGAAGATAAGGAATAAATAAACGTATTTTGGTTTTATAAACTCTATTATGAAAAAAAATAAATTATATGTATTTTTAGCTATTCTGACTTCTATTTTTCTTCTTAGTACTGCTGCCATATTCAACCAGTGTGGAGTACAAACTGAAATAGAGACAGATAAAGAGGAAGAAATAGGAAAGACCGGAGAAGAGGAAGAAGCTTTTGACCAGGATCCGCTGGATGAGCCAGAAATCTATGGTGATGGGGAGATACTGATAACATTTGAAGTCAAAGTTCCAGATTGGACCCCTGTGGAGGATAATATCTATCTATACATAGATGGTTTCTATTATGGATCTGGTGGCGGGATTCCAATGGAAGAAAAAGATCCTGGTATCTTTGCAGCATCTTTTAAAGCTCTAGAAAACCAGGTTTTAAAATATAGATATAACCGTAATAATTATGGATTCTCTACTGATGAAGAATTCTCACCTGATAGTGAAGAAGCAAGGCGCGAGATCGATGTTGGAATACAGCCAATTTTTGTAGGGGACGAAGTGAAGAATTGGCGGTGGCTTACCAGCATGCCTCCGGAGGCCCTTATATCTGAATTCAGGCCGGACAGCCTGCCGGAAAGAAGTGGATCCTTTATCGTAGGTGCGGCTACACTTGATTTTTACAATCCTCTCTTTAATGATTTTGTATCATCGACTTTAAAGAGGATCAGTGACAGCAAGATAGATTATATCGGGATCTCATATGCACCATCATCTTTTACCGGTACTGAGCCGCTTACAATCAGCGATGAACATATTAATACCTATACAGAAGAGGAACTGGAATTTATGATAACCGAGGCCCGTAAAAAAGGCATGAAAATAATGCTTTCAGCAGGGATTGAAACGGACCCACGGACAGCAGAGGCTTTTGAGAGAATAGAGGAAGCTTTTAAAAATGAGCATGAAGATGAATGGTATATCCAGCTGGTGGGCGAGTGGGAAAAGTCTATGCTTAAGACAGCGGAGCTGGCTGAAAGATATGAGATCGAGATCTTTGCTCCTTCAAACCAGTGGCCGTTCTGGGGAGATCAGGCAGACGGGCAGAAAATAATACTAAATGACCTGATAAATGATGCATACCTAAAAATACGTGATATATATTCCGGAATAATAACCTCAGACTACTATGCTCCTGATGAATATTTTGATTATTACAAACAGCTGGACTGGATAGGAGATAAATGGTGGTGGGAAATCGCAGATAAAAAAGAAACGACTATTGAAGAAATGAAAGCTGAATCAGAAAATATAATAGGTGACAGGTATCAGCAGATATACAGGAAATATAATAAGCCTATATTACTGCATCAGCTAGCTTATAGCTCCTATGACGGTGCAGCAGGTGCGGAGCAGATCAATACTGAAGGACCAGAGGTTTCAGAATACTACCCGTACAATCCAGACTATCCTTTTGACTTCCAGGAACAGGCTGATGCATATGAAGCTGTTTTTCAATCCATTTATGATGAGCCTATTTTCATAGGGGTATTTTCTTTTAGCTATACATATTGGGATTCATATGATAAATCTGCAGGAATAAGATCAAAACCGGCGGAAGATGTTTGGATGAAGTGGAGTACGATCTTCGACTGAAAATAATAAACATGGTTCTAAATCTAAGACCAGATATTATGGAACCTGTGAGAGGAAATATGGAGGATTTATGAAAAGATGTGCCTGGGTTGATCCAGAAAATAAAATATATACGGAGTATCATGATAAGGAGTGGGGTGCACCAGTTCATGATGATCAAAAACTTTTTGAGATGATTGTCCTGGAAGGAGCTCAGGCCGGGCTTTCCTGGGAAACAGTTTTAAAGAAAAGAGAAAATTACAGAAAAGCATTTGACGGTTTTGATCCTCAAAAAGTTGCCCGGTATGATGAAGCAAAGCAAGCAGAATTACTGCAAAATAAAGGTATTATACGTAATCGGTTAAAAATAAGGTCAGCTATCCGAAATGCCGGGGTATTTTTAGAGATCCAGAAAGAATTTGGAAG
>JAZFRP010000020.1:0-5251 GCA_036445715.1 Candidatus Humimicrobiaceae bacterium
GCATTTTTAAATTTGGTATAGCAGATAACCACCTTATCTACTTCAAATGCTTTATACCTGTCTATTATGGAGCCGGCTATCTCTCTTGCATCTAAAAATTTTGGATAGTCCGACAGATTCTCGTATACTTGATTAGCCTCCACGCCGATATACCTGAAATGATTTCTTCCCCTGGTCCCGATTATGTCAAGTTCATAATCTAATCCCTCTTCCTTGATATCTTCGATAGTCTTGTCGATTAGTTTTATGATATTTGAATTATACCCTCCACAAAGTCCACGGTCCGCTGTAACTCCAAGCACAAGCACTTTGCCCACCTTATTATGAGGAGTAAGGAGAGGATCTGCTACAGGGGAATAACATGCTATATCAGATATGAAATCAGCAATTTTGTCAATGAAAGGCCTGGCTTCCAGTATCCTGCTTTGTGCCCTTCGTATTTTGGAGGAAGCTATCATCTCCATAGCCTTAGTGATCTTCCGTGTTCCGGAGACACTTTTTACCCTGCTTTTTATTTCCCTGGTCTTTTCCATAATAAATAATGTATTTTATGTGGCAAAGCCTTCCTTGAATCTGCTTATAGCTTTGTCAAGATTGTTTGACAATTTTTCATCAATATCTTTTTTATTTTTGATCTCCTCTATTATCTTTGGATGGGAGGACCTTATATACTCAATATACTGGCTCTCAAATTTTAAGATATCTTTTACTTCGATATCGTCCAGGAAACCATTTGTCAGTGCATAGATCACGATAACCTGGTCCTCTACAGACATGGGTACGTACTGGCCCTGTTTGAGTACCTCTACAGTCCTTTCGCCCCTGGCAAGCTGTTTCTGGGTCTCCTTGTCAAGTTCGGTACCGAATTTGGCAAATGTCTCAAGCTCCCTGTATTGGGCAAGGTCAAGCCTGAGCATACCGGCTACTTTTTTCATTGCTTTTATCTGGGCGTTTCCACCGACTCTTGAGACTGAGATACCGGCATTGATGGCTGGTCTCACTCCTGCATTAAAAAGGTCCGTTTCAAGATATATCTGTCCATCCGTAATAGAGATCACATTAGTTGGTATATATGCTGACATATCACTGGCCATTGTTTCAATAACGGGTATGGCTGTAAGGGATCCTCCCCCCAGCTTATCTGAAAGTTTGGCTCCTCTCTCAAGAAGTTTTGAGTGAAGGTAAAAAATATCACCCGGGTAGGCTTCCCTTCCGGGAGGTCTTCGCAGGAGCAGTGAAAGTTGCCTGTATGCAACGGCATGTTTTGAGAGGTCATCATAGACTATGAGTGCATGTTTCCCCCCATACATGAAGTATTCACCGATCGCACAGCCCGCATATGGTGCAATATATTGAAGCGATGCCGAAGCCTGTGCCGGTGCGCTTACTATAGTCGTATATTCCATTACGCCCGCACTCTCAAGCTTATCCACAAAACGCGCTATTGTTGAAGTCTTCTGTCCTATGACAACATATATGCAGTAAACACCGGTACCTTTTTGATTCATGATAGTATCGATCAGCAAAGCTGATTTCCCCGTACTCCTATCCCCGATCACAAGTTCCCTCTGACCCCTGCCTATGGGGATCATCGAATCGATGGCTTTTATACCTGTCTGGAGGGGTTCATTTACCGGCTGCCTTGATATGACATTAGGGGCATTAAACTCTATCGGTCCGTGTTGCTTGGTCTTTATCGGACCCTTATTGTCCATGGGCCGTCCAAGCGGATCGACTATCCTTCCTACCAGTTCCTCTCCCACAGGGATCTCGAGGATCCTGCCAGTGCATTTGACCAGGTCGCCTTCCTGGATCCTTGTAGCGTCTCCAAGTATTATGGCCCCGATCTCATTCTTGTCCAGATTGAGTGCCACACCGTAAATATTTTCGGGAAACTCAAGCATCTCGCCGGCCATCGCCTTTGAAAGCCCTGATATCCTGGCGATCCCATCACCAGCCATTACGACCCTGCCAACTTCTTCCACCCTGGTCTCTTTTTCATATGTCTTAAGCTCAGTGCTTATAAGGCCGGCAATCTTGTTTGAATTAATTTTCAGCGCCAAATTCTCCACCTCCGAGCTCTATTGATTTTAATTTAGCCCTTATATCTTTCATCTTATTCTTTACACTAAGATCCACTATCTTCTCTCCGATCTTAAGCACAAGTCCTCCTATGATATCCGGGTCCACAGTATTTCTTATTCTTACTTCAAGTCCGGAAGCCCTGTCAACGTCCTCCTTGATCTTTGAGATGGTATCATCATCAAGTTCAATTGCACTTACCACCTCGACATAGACCTGCTTTTTAAAATCGCTGACAAACCCGGTAAATATATTGTATATTTTTTCTATATCTTCTACGATATCTGCCGTTATGATCATCACCAGGACCGTGCGGATGGAGACAGATGAATCCTTCTCAAGTATCTTCAGGCCCATATTTATCTTTGCCGTTTTCTCCACCGAAGGATCCGTAAGGTATTTTTTCAGGTCAAGGTCAGAAACAATCGCCTCCTTAAGCGTCTTAAATTCTGATTCAAGAAGGTCGACTGATTTTTCAGCTTTTCCTATATCCAGTATAGCCCGGGCATAATGTCCCACACTTACTTCTTCTAATTTATTCTGCATCTACCCACTTATACCTTTCCGAGATCTTTTAAGCTTTCCTCGATAAGCTTTTTATGGTCCTCTTCAGACAGGCTCTTTGATATCATCTTTTGCGAGGCGGAAAGTGCGATATCTATCATCTCGTCCTTTACCTCAATTATTGACCTGTCTTTTTCGCTTTTTATCTCTGTAAGGGCGCTTTCAAGCATCAGTTTTGATTTCTCACTTGCCTGACCCTCTATTTCGTCTTTTATCTTCCTGGCTGCTTCTTTCCCTTCATTAATGATCTTTTTTGCCTCAAGCCTTGCCTTATCTATGCTTTTCTTCTGTTCCTCCAGGTATTTTCCAGCTTCCAGGCTTTTCCGGTCGGCATCATCTATCGTTCCTCTTATCTCTTCCTGTCTTTTGGTGATCATATTATTTACAGGTTTTAGCACAAGTTTCCACAATACTATGATCAGTATCACAAAAACTATTATTGACCAGAAGACAGTACTAGTCATGGGATTTAAGATCTGAAGTACTTCTTCCAAATTACTCACACCTCTTCCAAATATTATTTTTATTTAAATAAACTTATCTTTTGTTGGATACGATATCCTTAAGCTACAAAGATAAGCATAAAAGCAACCACCAGTGCATAAAGGGCGATAGCTTCCGTAAAAGCTATTCCTATAAACATAACTGTCTGTATCTGGCCGGCTGCCTCTGGTTGCCTGGCGATACCTTCCAATGCTTTTCCTACCAGATTACCGATCCCTATACCAGGGCCGATCGCTCCAATTCCCATTGCAATTCCAGCTGCTAACATCGCTGCTGCTTTCGGGTCCATAAATTCCTCCTATTCTTAAGAAATTACCTTTTATAAAAAACTCAATGCTTTGGTTTTACTGCTTCCCCTATATACATAGCTGATAAGATCGCAAAAATATAGGCCTGGATAGCAGAAACAAATAATTCAAATAGATTCATTATCAGTGCAAACGGGACGATAGGTATTGCAATAAAATAACTTTTAAAATAAAGGATCAAACCATAAAGCACAATAATAATAGTATGTCCCGCCAGCATATTGGCCATAAGCCTGACAAACAGGGAGAAAGGCTTTGAAATCATACTTATTGTTTCTATGGGCACTACAATAACATACATCCAGGAAGGAACCGATGAGGGCGCCAGGGTCCTTACAAGTCCTTTTATTCCATGCTTTCTCAGATTTGTGATCTGGACTATGACAAAGACGATCAGGGCCAGGGTTATAGGTACCATTGGATTAAGTGTAGGGGTATATGCTCCAGGGATAAGACCAATAAGATTATTGGCAAGCACAAATACAAAAATTCCCGAAATAAAAGGAATCCAGTTTTTCCCTTCTTTTTTACCTATCATATTATAGACTATATTCCTTTTAATAAAGGTGAGCAGCAGTTCGATCACTATCTGTCTCTTACCGGGGGTCACCTTTGGCTTTATAGCCAGAATGATAAGAAGGATCAGGAATATAGCTGCTGCCGCAAACATGGATAGTGTCAGATTGGTAATAGATAAATCTATTCCAAACACCTCTATTGGAACTATTACCTCCAGATAAAAATGTTCAAGTACATGCACTATTTTCTCCCAGGTCTATTTAAATAATAATTGTTTCTTTATAAGAAAGGTCTCTATATTTAAAAATATAGCGAAAAACACCGCAAAAGAAATAATAAAGGCCAGGATATTTACAAAATCCAGCCAGTAGATAAGGTAGAACATCGCTCCAAGAACGAATATCTTTAATACAAATGAAGATATCATAAACCCGGCGGCTTTCGTGGATCCTCTACGGAATATCCACCGGTAAAAGATAAGTGTAGCTACAAATACGACGAATGACAGAAATGAGCTTACTATTATGGCCATTGAGATCTTGAAGGGAAGAGTAAAATAAAGGATCAGGGACAACCCTATAAGGCCTATCAGAATATACAATGAAATATTTCTTATACCGGTCAGTTTCTGCTCCTTGTCACATATACAGGGCTTTGTCTCCAGCCAGATGATAGAATACCTATTCATGATCATCAAGATCAACTTCATTAAAGGTCTACGGACAATAACCTAAAAGAGATTATACTTGAAATAATTATTTTTTCAATTAATTAAAACTGCACCTTTTTGCAGTCTATAATCATCAGACACTTTACTCTCAATTATAGTTTTTTACAACTTTAATATACTTGCAATTAAATCCTTCTTTGAGGCCGTTCACATAAATAGTCCAGCCTCAATAATCTAATCTGATGGATTCCAAACCAGCCTCATCAAGCATCTCAACAGATAGCGAGTCAGGATAATCTTCCAGGTAATATATCCTTTTTATCCCTACATTTATTATCATCTTGGAACACATCACGCATGGTTGTGTCGTGCAGTATAACTCAGAGTCCTGGATATTGACACCATGAAAGGCAGCCTGGAGTAATGCATTCTGCTCTGCATGCAGGCCTTTACATATCTCATGGCGCTCGCCAGAGGGGACACCGAGCTCATCCCTGTAGCAGGTCCCTATCTCAAGGCAGTTTCTAACACCCATGGGCGCGCCATTATATCCTGTAGTAAGTATCCTTTTGTCCTTTACGATTATTGCCCCTACTTTTCTCCG
>JAZFRP010000021.1:0-2348 GCA_036445715.1 Candidatus Humimicrobiaceae bacterium
TACTCGCTCCGTCCCGTATCTCAGGCTTTAAATGATCCAGGACCTCGCCAGCCTGTTCAGGTGTAGCTCCTGCTTTAATAAGAGAGGAGATTATCTTGGCCTCATTAAAAGCCTCCAGGTTACCATCAGACTTGATTATGGGATCTTTCATCTATTTTCTTCCTTGCAAGTTATATTAATAATAATTTTAATCATTTTAGCAAATTGTCGATTTCTATCCAATCAATAAAGTCAATTAAATATCCTGACGCAGGGTCCTGGGTACTGCCTGTTTCAATATTGATAGTTTTTATGCTTGCAGACTCCATAATGTTGCTTTCCTCATTATATTTATAAAGCAGAAAAGCGATATATGTTCCATCATGGGAAAAGATCGGTCCTGATACTCCTGAGCCATGATCAGTAAGCTGCCTTTTTCCGGTTCCATCGGAGTTAATAATATACAAGTCTCCTGTACTTTCCTGGCCGGATCCAATAATATATGCTATTTGTTCTCCATCTTTTGACCATACGGGATCATTGATAACATATTTAAACTCAGTGGTATCCGGATCATTTGTATAATCAAATTCGGCAAGGTGCATAAGTCCGCCTGTCTTGATATCAATAAGTGAAAGGGAAGTATATGCCCCCCGGCCACCTTCAAAAAAACCGCATAATATTGAAGAACCTTCAGGTGAAACACTATAGACTCTTCCCAGGTCATACTTTTCATTTATATCAGAGTAGATGAGTCTTTCATCCGGTCCATCCGGACTTGCTGAATAAATATTTGCAATCCTGTGTTCAAAATGCAAGGAGTCCTCACTAATACCGATCTCAAGATAAAGTATATGCTGCGAAATATCTGTACTTTTACTTTCTGGTATTTCAGACCGGCCATCCTCTTCATTGCTTGTGCCGGTAATTCCTTCTTTTGTCTTAACCTTATTGTCATCCGGTGCTGATAATCTGTTTATCAATGCACATGAGGGGAGGAAAGCAAACATGATAAAAGCGATCAAGATGATTCCTGTGATAGATATTATTCTTTTCATTTTTCCTGCCTTTACAAGATTATTATTTAGTAAATAGTTTAAAATAAAACAAGGATAATTATAACATCAGGAATATAATATTTTTTGGAGAATTATTAATTAGAAAGGACTTCCGGTAGATTAGTACTCTTAAAAAGATTTTACTTCCATTTTCCCCTGGTTTTCAATAAAATAGTTGTTATTAAATTTTTCATAAAGGAATAAATAAATAGTTTTAGATTACTTTTAAATAGATAAATATGAAAGACAAAGAAAATCCTGTTTCAAAAATTCCCCCGACCTCATCTGTTGATACAAAAGTAGAGCTTTCCCGGGAGATGTCCCTTTTCAGCATAACCATGATAGGTGTGGGTGCCATGATCGGTGCTGGAATATTTGTCCTCACGGGCATTGCAGCCGGTGCGGCAGGACCTGCCCTAATACTTGTATTTTTATTAAATGCATTCATCACTGCATTAACTGCTATGGGATATGCTGAGCTTGGTTCTACTTTTCCAGGCGCTGGCGGGGGTTACCAATGGGTCAAGAGATCCCTTCCCCAGCCAAGTGGGTTTTTAAGTGGCTGGATGGATTGGTTTGCCCATTCAGTAGCATGTAGTTTGTATGCCCTGGGATTTGGAGCTTATTTTTACCTTATAATAAAGATGTTGAATATAAATATTCCTTTTTTCAGTGAAGAAATTGTCTCAAAACTACTCGGACTGCTGATCATAATTATTTTTACCTATATTAATTACAGGGGTGCTTCAGAAACAGGTGTAGCCGGAAGTATTGTAACTGTGATAAAGATCCTCATACTTGGTGTTTTTATTATTGCCGGACTGATAAGCATTTTCAAAAATCCTACTACATCCCTGAGTCATTTCAGGCCCTTTATGCCTGAAGGATTTACCGGAGTGCTATTTGCTATGGGCCTTACATTTATTGCTTTTGAAGGGTATGAGATAATCGTGCAGGCAGGAGAAGAAGTAAAAAATCCTAAAAAAAATATTCCAAAAGCAATATTTACATCTCTCATTATTGTGGTTCCAATTTATTTGCTAATTGCTTTTGTCGGTATTGGGGCAATTACTGCAGATGAGCCAACCTGGCAGTTTCTGGGAAAGTTCAAAGAATTAGCTATGGTTGAAGCAGCCAGTCAGTTACTGCCTTTTGGAGAATTAATATTGCTCCTGGGAGGTCTGCTTTCCACTATGAGTGCCTTAAATGCTACAATTTATTCTTCCTCCAGGGTTTCATATGCTATGGGAAGGGATGGTTCCTTTCCAAAAATATTTGCAAAAGTCCACTCTATTAGAAAGACTCCTTTTA
>JAZFRP010000022.1:0-4088 GCA_036445715.1 Candidatus Humimicrobiaceae bacterium
TTTATATATTTTAGTGCACCGATATTTTTCAGTGACAGGCCGCAAATAGCCCAGACAATGGTATTTACGACCCTGGTTATCACACAACTCCTGCATACATATAATTTCAGGTTCGAGGACAGGGGAATATTCAGGAAGGATATCCTCGGTAATAAATATTTAAACCTGGCAGTAATAGTATCGATCTTGCTTCAAGTAGCTATTATATATGTGCCGTGGTTCCAGGACATATTTAAGACCACAAGTCTGTCACTTGAGAACTGGCTTCTTATTGCTGTAAGCTCAATAACTCCCGTACTTTTAATAAATCTTATCACTGAGAGCATATATAAGAGGAGGAGGTCGGAAAGGGTGATCGATTGAGTACAAAATATAAAGTCGGTAATTCTATCCTTGAATTGGTCCTGGGAGATATCATCATGCAGAAAACAGACGCAATAGTCAATGCCGCCAATAGCCAGCTTGCCCCGGGAGGCGGGGTCTCGGGAGCCATTCACCGCGGAGCAGGACCGCTGCTCTGGGATGAATGCAAAAATCTTGGCGGATGCAATACGGGCGAGGCTAAAATTACCAGGGGCTATGACCTCCCCGCTAATTACATTATACATACTGTGGGACCGGTTTATTCGAGTAAGGCAAGTGATCCGGAAGACTTGAAGAACAGTTACCAGAATAGTCTTAGCCTTGCCTTAGAGAAAAATTTAAAAAGCATATCTTTTCCTTCAATTTCTACAGGCGTCTTCGGATATCCTGTAAAGGAAGCTTCCTATATTGCATTAAAATCAATAATAGACTGGATCAAACAATACCCCGGCATTGAATTGGTCCGCATGGTACTGCATTCTGACCAGGATTATAATATATATAGGTCCACACTGGATGATCTTCTATCAGGTGAGTAGAATTTAATAATTCATAAGGCAGCCTCACTATCCTATTGGATCCGGCTGCCTTATTGTCTACTTGCTGTTACATAGAGAGGGCGGGGCTCTATTTATTAAAATTCTTAATTATGAACACTTGGAATAACCACAGTTTCTACAAACATAACAACCCCCCTCGGGTTCCATTATCCCTCCGCAATCACCTTCAGGGCATATCATTATAGAACGGGGGCCTCCGGTTATATCAAAGTCAAATTTATTATAGCCATTAAGTGAAAATTCAATAGCTTTCCCTATCGCATCGGGACATGAAAGCACGCTGGTGTCAGAATCTGCTATACATGTTATGCAACGGATCCCCTCGACCTGACTCTTTATTTCTTCCAGGTCCATGCCGGACCTTATTGATATGGAAAGAAGCCTTCCGACTACTTCAGTAAGTGCAGCACATCCTTCCTCGCCGGTATTTGTGAATACCTCGCATATCCCGTGCTCATCAGTATTGACAGTTACATAAAGTTTTCCACAACCGCCTATTGTATATTTTTTTGTCATCCCCTGTGTGATATCGGGTCGGGGCCGGGGTTTGATCGTGGGTATCAGTCCGCCTGTCTCAATAGCTTCCTTGCTCCCGGAATTGCTATCTTCTTTTTTATCATCAATAGTCTTTTCTGCAGAGCTTTCTACTGATTGTTCAATATTTTCGGCCTTTTTTGTTGGAGCCTCAGGGGTACCGGGTCTTACATCCTCAGTATTTTTATTACTGCCTTTGACCTCAAGGACTTGTGCGTCCCTGCTTCCATCCCTGAATATTGTTATTCCCTTACAGCCGAGTCTATATGAAAGCATATAAACATCCTCTACGTCCTGGACAGTTGCTGAATTTGCAAAATTTACTGTCTTTGATACAGCATTATCAACAAATTTCTGGAAAGCTGACTGAGACCTTACATGCCATTTTGGTGAGACTTCATGGGCCGTTATAAATATCCTTTTATATTCTTCAGGTACTTCTTCAATATCTTTTATATGTCCCTTCTCTGCTATTCTCTCCATTAATTCCTTGCTGTAAAAACCTTTTTCTTCGGCAATGCTCTTGAAATATTTATTAACTTCAATAAGTTTATCATTGTCCATTACATTCTTTACAAAAGAGACTGCAAATATAGGCTCTATCCCGCTCGAACAATCTGCTATTATGCTGAGTGTCCCTGTTGGAGCAATAGTTGTCGTAGTAGCATTCCTTATCTTATAACCTTCAGGACTATCAAATATACTTCCTTCAAAATTCGGGAATTCTCCCTTTTCCTCTGCAAGTTTTTTAGAGGCCTCCTTGGATTCATCCTGGACAAAGCTCATTATTTTACCGCCGAGTTCCAGAGCTTCTTCACTGTCATAAGGTATCCCCATGATAACGAGAAGGTCTGCCCATCCCATCACTCCAAGGCCGATTTTCCTGTTTCCGTTCACCATCTCCCTGATCTTTTCCAATGGGTACTTACTCATGTCGATCACATCATCCAGGAATCGCACAGCTGTATGTACGATCTTCCCAAGTCTCCTATAGTCTACCTGTGTTATCCCATCCTCTTCTTTTACCATATGGGCCAGATTGATGGATCCAAGATTGCACGCCTCATAGGGCAAAAGTGGTTGCTCTCCGCAGGGATTGGTGCTTTCGATCTGGCCGATATGAGGAGTCGGATTATCCTTATTAAGACGGTCAAGGAATATTATGCCCGGATCACCATTCTTCCATGCATGTTCAACTATCATGGAAAATACTTCACGGGCACTATAACGGTCAAATACTTCCTTTGTTCGGGGATTTACTATTTCGTATTTTTCATCATTCTCTACAGCCTTCATGAAAGCCTCGGTGACTCCCACTGATATATTGAAATTATTCAGCTTTTCATTACTGTCTTTTGCATTTATAAAATCCAGTATGTCCGGGTGATCGACCCGGAGTATTCCCATATTTGCCCCTCTTCTTGTGCCCCCCTGTTTAATGGTATCGGTCGCCGCATTAAAAACAGTCATAAAAGATATCGGGCCGCTGGATACTCCCTTTGTTGAAAGAACAACATCATTTCTTGGTCTTATCCTTGAAAACGAATAACCTACTCCTCCTCCCGATTTTTGTATAAGAGCAGTATTTTTTAGTGTTTCGAATATATCTGACATGGAATCCCCTACAGGAAGGACAAAACAGGCGGCCAGTTGTTGGAGCTCTTTACCGGCATTCATAAGTGTGGGTGAATTAGGAAGAAAATCAAGATCAGCCATAATGTCAAAGAAATCTTTTTCTATTTTAAAGATCTCATTTTCAGTTTTATTATATCTTTTTTCAGCAGAAGCGATATTCCGGGCGACTCTTACAAACATCTCTTTCGGTTTTTCAAGAATGCCTCCCGCCTCATCCCTTTTCAGGTATCTTCTCTCAAGGACCTTTATTGCATTTTCAGACAGGCTTATCTTTTTTTTCAGGTAATATTCATTTAATGTTTTTCTACCACTTTTTTTACCTGCTTCCTTCATTACTTATTACCTCCCTGTCTTATATTCATTTTATAGATATATTTATAATATTTAAACTCCGTAATCCTTAAGGTTTTAATTAAAAAATAGCTAAACAGAAAACTTTACTGTAATAATTAAAAAAAATAGAAATTTTCTAAATTTTTACCTTCCAGAAGTAGCAAAATACTCATGATATAGTGTATTAATATATATTAAAACACAAGATGTTGTATGTCAATATAATTTTTATTATTTTGTTAATTATTTATTATAATAGAATAATTATAGTTGTTAATGTGTATTAATTATAACTACATTAATATTTTACTAAGTATGCATATCTTTATTCCAGTACCGCCTTATGCCATTTTAATACTGCCCTCTCTTTAGGCATCATAATATTTTTTGTGATAATGTGGTGATTCTGCTTGATCCGTGTTCTTCCTGGTCCGGGTTTATCCTGAAGAATATTTAGTAAAATTAACCATTTATAAATACACATTAAGATTATTTCTGGTATAATATTTGTTTCGGTTAGCTATTATTGATAAGGTCTTAGTGACTTTATCTTTTTTAATAATAATTATCAAGCTGGAGTAAATATTACTCAGCTTATTAGTGGATAAGGAGAACTATGAGCTCAATCATCAAGAAGAGACGTAAGAAGATGAGAAAGAAAAA
>JAZFRP010000023.1:0-2163 GCA_036445715.1 Candidatus Humimicrobiaceae bacterium
TAACCCTGTATGGGCTCCATCACAATTGCAGCCTGGTCTCCCGTACCTTCTGAATCAATGGTTCCTTCCAGTCTATCCATGCAGGTAAGATTGCAGTCAGGATATATTAACTTAAAGGGACACCTGAAACAATTGGGAGCCGGGGAAAGATGGGAACCTGCAGCCCTTGGACCAAATGCAGTATTTCCCAGCGAGGACAGGCTCATGGATGCAGTAGTCTTTCCATGCCAGTCTCCCCAGAAGGAAAACATCTCATGCTTTCCATCTTTTATGACCCTCACTGCTCTCAGTGCTGCTTCAACTGCTTCTGAACCTCCGCCAAAGAGCTGTATTCCGCTGAGATCTCCCGGAAGGACTGAGGCCAGTTTTTCTATAAAGAGAGTCTTTATAGGAGTTGTGAAATCATGGCAGTTCATGAGTTTTTCAAGATAATCTCTTGTTTTTTCCACTACCTTTGGGTGGCAGTGGCCGGTACTATTACAGTATATTCCAGCAGAGAAATCTATATAGGTATTCCCATCAACATCTGTCATGGTATTGCCTTTACCGCTCTCCCATACTACTGGAAATTGTTTTACCTGACCCGAGTATCCTCTCATATGCTTTGCTGCCCTTGAGTGCCATTTTTTGATCTCTGACTGACATTGATATCTTTGACTCCATCCCATTTTGTCCTTGCTCTTATCAAACTAGAGTATTCTTACTACCACTATCTTTTATCTTATTATAATAATCTTTATCCAATGCCTTATCAGTTATTATTTCTGTAAATGCTTTAAGTGGAGCTACATTAATATATGAATATTTCCCAAATTTTGTACTATCACAGATAAGTATTGTCTTTTTAGAACAGTCTATTATTGATCTCATCAGCTCAGCATCAAAGTCAGTGGCGGTAGATATTCCTTTTTCTACAGAAACTCCTACCGGACTCACAAAAGCTATATCAGCATTTATTTTTTTAAAATAATTAACCGCATGAGGTCCGACATAGACACTTGAATTCGGGCGTATCACACCTCCGCAAACACTGACTTCCAGATCCTTTTTCACCATTGATAAGTTCCACAATTCATTTGCTATGGGTATCCCGGCAGTAGAGACTTTTATATTCTTTTTATCCTTAAGATGTTTTACCATGGCAAGACAGGTAGTACCCGATTCCAAAATAAAACTGTCTCCATCATCTATCCTTTTTGAAGCTTCCTTTGCTATTTCTGATTTTTCTTCCTTGTGAAGTTTGACCTGCTCAGTAAAAACTGGCTCCGGTTCGACGGAGTCTTTATATATTGCCCCTCCATGAACCCTGGTTAAAAAACCTTCACTCTCAAGTCTTTCAAGATCCCTTCTAATAGTTATGGGAGCAATATTGAATACTCCAGCAAGCCTGTCTACAGTAACAATTTTTTCAGTTTTTATTAGATCTTTTAATTCGATTATCCTTTTTTCAGGAATCCTCATTTTTATCCTCATTTAGCTCTGGTTATACTAGCCGTAGACCTGCTTTAAGGTAGTCTCATATCTTTCCAGAATATCATCTGCCTGCTTTTTGGTGGTAATTAGCGGTGGTTTTATCTTTAAGACATTCTTTCCCTTTCCGGATCCACCCACTCCAAATATTATTCCATTTTCAAATCCCTTTTCCCTCATGGCGGAGCAGCCGGCATAATCAGGTTCTCTTGTGTCCCTGTCCTTTACAAGGTCTATAGCAATATGGAAACCAAGAGCTCTTATCTCACCCATCCCGGGCCAATCCTTTTGCATCGATACCAGGGTGGCCTTTATGTATCCACCTACAGTATTAACATTATCAAGGATATTGTCTCTTTCTATTATTTCTATCTGCTTCAGTGCTGCTACCTGGGATACCTGGTTATTTCCGAAGGTATGAAGATCTATGCCATTCATCTCTACACCTTTGATATCATCTGAGATCACCAGGGCATTTATCGGATACCCGGCTCCCATTGATTTACCCAGGACCATAATGTCAGGTGTTATACCATAGTAGTTTGATGCACTCCAATCCCCGATGCGGCCAAAAGCAGTCTGGATGCAATCCCAGATAAGTATTATATTATGCTCTGTACATATATCCCTGACTCCCTGCAGGTAATTTTTTGAAAAGATGACCTGGCCTCCTGAAGCTTGCAAGGGCTCCAT
>JAZFRP010000024.1:0-3431 GCA_036445715.1 Candidatus Humimicrobiaceae bacterium
CAAGTTCTCGGACAGGCTTCTCTGGTTAATCCTGATGGGTAAGAGCTTCCTCGACTAAACTTGTGCCTACTGAAATTTTGTCTAAAGAATGGATGGAGGCACCATTTGTTTTTATTACCTCTTCTACCTGTTCATATATTATCGAGTCGCCCTCGCAGGTTACTTTTACATTCTCTACCTTTTGATCCATTTCAATAAGGGATATATCTACACCATCGACTCCTACGAGATCCGCCAGTTGTTTGGCTATCTCAAGTATATTAGGTGAATGCGGTTTTAAAACGTCCAGTACTATCCTTCTGATATTTGCCAATTTATTTTCTCTCCTGTCTTATTTATTGTAATAATAATTCTAAAATATTTACTATCTTCAGGTCTACATCTTCTCACCTTCCCTTAGTTTTTCAAGGCTTACCTTTAGATCCGGCGGCAATGGGTCCTCAAATTCCATTAACTTTTCCGTAACCGGATGTGTAAATGAAAGTTTTGAAGCATGCAGGAACTGCCGCTCAAGTCCCATATTTTTAGCTATCTTTGATGAAAACCTCGTACCATATACCTTGTCAGCTATTATTGAATGTCCTATATAAGTAAGGTGAACCCTTATCTGGTGTGTTCTTCCTGTGCGGGGATATATATTCAGCAGTGTTGCCTGCCTGAACTCTTCTGCCACCTCAAATGCAGTTACCGCATCCCTTCCAGTATCTATTGCAACTGACATCTTCTTACGGTCTATCCTCGACCTGCCTATGGGGAGTTTTATCTCTCCCTTGTCTTCCTTAAACCTTCCCTCGGCAAGAGCTATGTATGTCTTTTTAACGGTTCGCTCCGAAAACATGGTCGACAGCCTGTGGTGGACATTCTCATCCTTTGCAGCTATCAGCAGTCCGGATGTATCCTTGTCCAGGCGGTGCACTATGCCTGCACGCTCATCTCCTGAAAGTTTGGAGAGGTTTTTACAGTGATACATAAGTGCATTTACAAGCGTATGGTTTTCATTTCCCGGTGCGGGATGTGTGAGCATTCCTGCTTCTTTTGATATTACAAGGATGCTTTTATCTTCATATACAATATTTAAATCGATATCTTCCGCGGTTATATTTGGATTATTGTTTAGCGAGGAAAGATCTTCAATGATTATCTCCTGGCCGCAAACAAGTTTACGGTGCTTTGTCACCCTGGCACCATTTACCAGAACCTTACCCCCGGTTATGAGTTTCTGTATGCGGCTCCGTGATACATCTTTTAAGTTTTTGGATAGAAACTTATCTATCCGCTCTCCAGATTCTTCGGGACCTATTTTATATAAGTGGCTGTCGGCTTCTTTTTTGCTCAACTCCCCTTACTCTTCCCCTGTTTTAAATACTCTCTTAATATTAATATTATAATGAGGATAAATCCAATTACAATAAAACTGTCTGCAATATTAAAAACTGGTCCAAAAAATGTAAAGCTTATAAAATCAGTGACTTCGCCTACGAAGTAGCGGTCCACAAGATTTCCAAGGGCTCCGCCTAAAATAAATCCGAGCGATATATTATAGAAAAGGAATTCAAGATTCATCATGACTTTGAGTATTATTATAAGGAAGATAGCCACCAGCGACACTATGGTAAGTATTTTGGTATATGACTGAAACATCCCGAAAGCGGCGCCTGTATTTTTAATATTAGTAAAATACAGGAATCTCGGGATGACCGCCATTGTCGTACCTTCAGCTACTTTTATCGAGATGAGGTATTTAGATACCTGGTCAAGCAGAAGGACTGCCACACTTGTTAAAAGGAAATATATATTCAAAAGAATTCTTTTCTTTTTTTTACTCATCATCTTTTACTATGCTCCCAACTACTTTTATTCCAATTTTTAATTCGATCCCATTTACCTTTACAGGTTTTACAAACATCCCGGGGTCAAAGTCCCGGCCAAGACTGTTTGAAAGGGTCTCCTTAGAGATATACTCAACGAATTTATCTATCGTGTCCTGCTGGGCTTCCGGAGCCTCTATGGATACATTTATCGTATTCTCTATCTCAAAGCCTGCCTCTTTACGGAGATTCTGTATATGGTGGACAAGTTCGCGCGCAAACCCTTCGGCTGCAAGCTCTTCAGGGATCTCTGTTGGAATACCGACTGTAAATTCACCATCTGTCTCTACTCCTATGCCTTCCTTATTCTTGGTCTCCACAAGCAGCTCCCCGGGTTCAAGCTCTAATTTCTTTCCATCTATATCGAGCTTGATAGTCTTTTCATTCTTTACCTTAAGTGCTACCTGGACTGAATTTGCTTCCTCAAGCGCTTTTTTAATACCGGGTATCATCGGCCCGTATTTTTTACCTACCAGTGCGAGATTGGGCTTTATATCATAAGATACGAGCTCTGCAAGCTCTTCTGAAAACTCTATTTCCTTTGCATTTAGCTCTGAAAGTATAATTTCCTCAAAGTGGTTTATGGCTTCCCTTATCTTCTCATTCCCATTGAAGTATATTGAGACTTTCTGTACAGGCTGCCTTGTCTTTATATTTATCTTACTTCTTACTGCCCTCCCCAGTCCCACTACTTTTCTTGCATTGTTCATCTTAAAGCTCAGGTCCCCGTCTATAAGGGTCTCGTCTGCTATGGGGAAATCCTCCAGATGCACGCTTTCTGTACCTTTACCAAGGTTTACGACAAGGTTCTGGTAGAGGGTCTCGCTGATAAACGGAATATATGGCGCAAGCAGCTTTGTCAGGGTTACCAGGCATTCATAAAGTGTAAGATATGCGCTTATCTTGTCTTTATCCTCTTCACTTTTCCAGAATCTTCTCCTGCTCCGCCTGACATACCAGTTTGAAAGCATATCTACAAAATCCTGTATCATCCTCCCGCTGTCGGTAACATTAAAGTCCTCCAGCAGCCTGTCTACTTCCTTTATGGTCCTGTTGAGCTCTGAGATTATCCAGCGGTCTATTTCTTCACGCTCTGCTACGGGAAGTTTATGCTCATAAGGATCGAATTTATCTATCTTTGCATATATTACAAAGAATGAATAAGTGTTCCAGAGCGTCAGGATAAATTTTCTTATAACTTCATCTATTAATTTTTCAGAGAAGTTTTTTGGTGTCCATGGAGATACAGCTGTAAAGAAATACCACCTGAGTGCATCTGCTCCCTGATTATTAAGTATATCCCAGGGCTTTATGACATTACCTTTGGATTTTGACATCTTCTGGCCCTTTTCATCATTTATAAGGCCGAGTACAAGTACATTCTTAAAGCTTGGCTTCTTGTACAGAAGTGTCGATATAGCAAGCATCGTATAGAACCATCCCCTGGTCTGGTCGATGGCCTCACATATAAAGTCAGCCGGGAAATTTTCTTCAAATATATCTTTGTTTTCGAATGGATAGTGATGCTGTGAGAAAGGCATGGAGCCTGAGTCGAACCATACA
>JAZFRP010000025.1:0-3002 GCA_036445715.1 Candidatus Humimicrobiaceae bacterium
GGGTGAAGGCCGGTCTACCTACTTTTTTATTTGATTGCGGAAAAGGCGCCGCAATTGTATTAGTTGGAAAAGCAATCGGGCTTGATGATATGATTATTGCCATTGCCTGCTTAGCAGTGATCGTCGGGCATAACTGGCCCATATGGTTTAAATTTATTGGCGGCGGAGGATTGGCAACCGGAATGGGTATCGCCGGTGCACTCATGCTTATACCATTCCTAATATTTCTTGGAATATCTCTTGTTGTGGGATTTACCTATAAATATACTCTGGGAAGAACACATAAAGTAAATCCTAATGTAGTTGCAGGTGGCCTGGCTGCATTACTGTTTCCAGTAACAATATATTTATTTGGCTATGTATTTGAAAAGCAGTATTTTTTTGGACCAGTATATGATAATCCTTTTGCATATTTAATAATGGCAATTGTCATTTTTCTTATAATCACCTCAAAAGGGATCATCCTGCATTTTGTTTACCGTAAGATCCCTACTGCAAATAAGTTTAATTAAGAGCCTGTCCAAAAAAAAGAACCGGCCCTTATCCGGTGGTGTAGAGGTAAGGGCCGGTTTTTGTTTCGGTAGACTATCTACCGGTTTTCACTTTTAAAATCTGCGGTTGGTACCGTATTGATTTTAAATTAAGATCAAGTAATTTAGTTATTTCTTTTTCTTGTCTTCTTTCTCATCTTCTTCCATGGTATGTTCATCCTCATAATTCAAATACTTCTTAGTCATCGGATGATTAAATCTCTTCCACATGATCCCACCAAATATCGTTCCAACCGGGAATAAAAATACCATTGTGACCACAAGGGCCGCCCTTCCAAGAGGTACTGCAAATGCCTTTCTCTGGTAAATGCCTATCAGCCCTACAATGAAAAGTGCCGGTGCGAGCAGGGAATATATCATCCTGAACGGAAATCCTATTAAATTCCTGGCAAGGTCAGACATCGCAAGAAAAGTGAATGGCGCTTCAAGATAATTTGTAAGGAACCCAACTGGACCCCAGACAAATCCTGAAAAGACCCCGATTCCCAGAAGTACAGCCAGTACCCAGAAATATATAAGTGGTCCCTCGATCTGTTTTTTTCCTATCTTTAATTCATTTTTAGTTAGCTCTGTCATTTTTTTCTCCTATTATTTATTTTTTCTTTTGTTTTTCTTTTTTTACTTATTCTTATTATATTATTTGATTAGTTTTAGACCGCTGTCACAAACAATTACTTCAGCCTAGTCCAGGCTCTTGATCCTGCCCAGTCCTGATATATGCTGTGAGATCTGTGGATCACCTTTATAATAAACATTTCCAACACCATTTAACTCAATATCCAGGTCGCCAGACACATTGACTGTAGCACTTCCGAGTCCTGATATTTCTATTTCACAGTCTTTGCTTTTAAGTTCCTCAGCATTATATTTTCCGGAGCCGCTTATCTTGATCCTGTGGGAATCTACCTCTCCCGAGAGATTTATATCTCCCAGTCCGGAAACCCTGGTCTCAATACTTTCGGCTACTAACTCAAAATCAATCTCTCCCGCCCCGCTTATATGGAATTCAATATCATCTGTCTCGAATTCATCACAGTTTATTTCTCCTAAACCTGAAAGATCTATCCTGTTGAGTTCCTTTACTGTAAGATAAAATTTTATCTTGCCGGTCGGTATTACATTGACTCCTCTTTTAAACCCGATACGGAGCACATCGCCTTTTACTTCTGTTTCTATCAACCCTATGATATTATCATCTGCCTCCACTGTCAGGGTCTCTTCGTCACCCTGTTCGATAATAAGGTTTCCTACTCCAGTGAACTGGATCTCGTCAAATCCTGAGACTTCTCTTTCTTCGCTCTCAATATCTCCCGACCCTCTAACAACCCCGATAGTCCATTTACAGGAAGCTGCAGTTATTGCCAGCACTCCTATCAAAGCTACCAGCACTGCTATTTTTATTACCTTTGACTTTCCATTATTTTTTGCAAATACTCTCATTTTAATAATCCTCCTCTTTCTATGATTTTGTCTTTTTAGTTTCCTGATCATTTTTTTAAACTTACTCTATAAATACCTGATTTCTTTAGTAACCTACTGTCACATCACCCGAAACGGTACTTATCATTATTCTTTCCTCTGCATCACCTACTGTTCCTTCAAGGTCCCTTCGGCCGGACGAAATTATCTTGATGGAAAAGTCGTGCTTGATATCACCGGAAACCGTACTCACATCCAGGTAGAACTGTGAATCCTCCGACAAATTGATCTTTACATCACCAGAAGTGGTTCCCAGTTTCATGTCTGATACGGCATCCTGTTCGATTAAGATATCTCCTGAAACAGTAGAAGCATCCACATCTTCATTATCTCTTCCATCCACCAGGCTTATATCTCCTGATATACTTCCGGCATCTATATTCCCGGTATAATCCTTTACTGTAATATCCCCGGATGTCGAATTGGCCCTTATTTTTTCCGCTACCAGTTCCTCGATCTTTATATCCCCCGATACTGTCTCAAGATTAAGCTCGGCAGTCTCAATATCTTCCATGATCACATCACCGGATACTATTCTTATCTTAACTTCCTCTAATAGGATCTCCGGGATGTATATATCCATGGTCGTTCTAACAATATTGATACCGAAAACAATAATATCTTTGCTCCTTAGTGTCTCAACAAATAACTTATCCCCGGTCTTGTATGCTACCAGTTCCGGTATATTCCTCTTTATATTAGTACTCACTTCACCATAGAAGTGAACAATGATCTCTCCCTTAGTAGTTGGGATTATATTCAGGTCTGTGCTCACAAGACTTACTTCTAATTCAGATATTTCTTCCGGCTTAAATGTTTTCGATTCATTTATCTTTTCAGTAGCTACTGAAAAATTCCCGGTAGTTACCAGTACGATTGCTGCTATGCCAAGAGAAACCACCATTGTTGCAGCAAGAATGATCAATAATTTTTTCATACTAGACTTCATCTTTTTTCTCCTTTCCGGTCACG
>JAZFRP010000026.1:0-3110 GCA_036445715.1 Candidatus Humimicrobiaceae bacterium
GGTCCTTCCCATGCATATGGTCTGGAAAAAGAAAAACCAATGCATGAACTCCCCCTGGAGAAAATATTTGGGGTAGATGCATATGTCTACAAATTCCCACTTGAGAAGCTTCCAAAAGAAGGGAAAAGACCATATATCACCATGGAACACGTAAAGGAAGCTGAGAAGGAACCGGTGCCTGATGGTGCACCCATTATCCTTGCTACAGGGTGGGGATACCACTGGGACAAGGAAGACTACCTCCCTAATGCCTGGTTTTTAAGGAAAGAAGTTGCTGAATATTTTGCTTCTAAAAGACCTATAATGCTAGGTGGCGACACACCATATTCAGATAATCTTGAAAATGAACAGGGAAACTGGCTGATATTATATGGTGCCGGCATCAATTTGTTGGGTCCATTGGTAAATACAGAAAAAATCACAAAGTTTAAGGTCAAGCTGTATGTTGCACCTTTAAATATTTTAAATACTACAGGATTACCGGTAAGGATTGTTGCAGCAGAAGAAGATTGAATAATAAATTGGGAATGGAAAGTTTAATTGGAAAAATATAAGGCTGAAGTAGAGAATTGGATAGAGAGGAATAAAGAAGAATTCCTGCAAAACTTATCTGAATTGATACAGATAAAGACAGAAAACCTGCCTCCGGGAGGGAATGAAAAACCTGGTCAGGAGTACCTTCATCAAAAGATCTCAAGTTTTATCCCAGATGAGGATATTGATATTTTTGAAGTGGATGATATTGAAGGAATAAGGGAACACCCTTTATTTTTTCCACGTATAGAGGATCAGGAGAGAAATTATAAGGATCGGCCAAATCTTGTAGCAAAATTAGCTGGAAATGGTTCCAAAAAATCTATTTCCTTTACCGGACATATGGATGTCATGCCCGCTTATGGAGAAGTGTGGGAAGTTTTTAATGATCCATTCAGTGGAAAGATCAAGGATGGAAAAATGTACGGCAGGGGATCAATGGATATGAAAGCCGGCACACTTGCAGGATTTTATGCATTGAAATGCCTTAAAGATCTAAATATCAAACTTTCGGGGGATGTTTATGCTGAAAGCCTTATTGATGAGGAAAATGGAGGAGTCAATGGAACCCTTGCAGCCAGGTTGAGGTATCCTGATATTGATTTTGCTATTCTGACCGAGCCTTCAGCATTAATTGCAGGGATCGAGACAGTTGGAGGGAGTGACTGGAAGGCTTCTGTCGATGTCGGTGGTCCGGGGGGATTCGGATTTGGAGAGGAGCTGGCAAATCCTATTTACAAACTTTCCAAAATAGCCCTGGCACTTGAAGAATATGACAATAAATTAAAAAAAATGCAGACTCCGAAGAATTTCAAGGAAGAGCAGTTTATTAGATTGCTTACCTTCCAGCTTTATTCCGGAGGTACAAATTATATGGAATCAGGGGCCGTGCCCACCAAAGGACATATTTATTTCTGGGTGGAGACTTTTGCCGGTGTAAGTGAAGAAAAATACCGGAAAGATTTCAAGGATTTTATGAGATCCAGGCTGGAGGAATATGATGATTTTAAAGATGGTCTTCCTGAATTTGAAACAATCATCCGTTATCTTGGTGGACATAAGACCGATACCAGCCATCCAGCCATGAATTCTATAAGAAAAAGCTATGAGAATCTGGGAATAAATTATGAACAGAATGGTCTTGGGATAGCAAGTGATGCTTTTGCTTTCAAGGAAACTAGCAAGACAGATGTAGTGATCCTGGGTCCAAAGGGTGGTAATGCTCATGGAATAGATGAATGGGTGGATATTGAAAGTCTGCTTGATACCTTAAAGATATTAGTGTTAACTGCAATTGATTATTGCGGATAATATTTTATTTTTTATTTGTGATTTGAAAAGGAGAGAAAATGTCAATTCATATTGAGAATGTAAAGAAAGCTATTGAATTCAAAAAACCTGACTACCTTCCTATGGAGACAAACCATGTACCCGGGATTTATAATGCATATGGTACACTCGATCCTGAAAGTGTCAAACTTATTCCCGGCACTGAAAATTTTGACAGTATCTGGCCCAATGCACACTCCTGGGTCACTGAAAAGATCGGGACAAATGAAGCAGGTGAAGATATTAAAAGGGATCAATGGGGAGTAATTACCACGGTTCCAAAAGAAGAGACTTCGGTCTATGTTTTAAGGGAACACCCTTTAGCAGGAAAAACATCCCTAAAAGGGTATGAGTTTCCTGATATAGAAGACCTGAATCCATGGTTTGAGCATTTGGGTAAGGTAATAAAAGATAGATACGGTGATAGGTTCGTTGATGCTTTTATAGATGCTGGTATATTCCTTACTACACAATTTCTTTTTGGTATCAATGAATTTTTCATGAAGTTGGCGACAGATCTTGATCTTGTTGTTGATGTTTATGAAGGAGTGGCAGATTATTATTCGAAGATGGTTTTAAAATTTAAAGAGGCAGGTGCCCACCAGATCACTATTATTGAGGATCTGGGTTCCAATACAGGATTGGTTCTAAATCCTGAAACATGGAGGAAAAAATTCAAACCTATAACTACCAAGGTATATAAACATATCCATGAACAGGGCTTGTATGCCGGGATGTGTATCGATGGAGATGCAAAACCGGTTCTTGATGATCTTTTTGATATGGAAATAGACCAGTTATTTATTCCTGACCAAAGTGTTACAGGAGTTGAGGTTTTAAGGGAAAAGTTAAGGGGGAAAATGTGTTTTAAAGCTACTGTGGGTATGATCGATACCCTTGCATCAGGCACTCCGGAAGAAGTGGAGAAGGAAGCTGATGTGCTTGCTGAAAATTTTCATACCCCCAATGGAGGCTTTGTATGTGAAGTAGTCAAATGGCATCGTCCTGAATATCCTGATTCTACAGTTAATGCTTCTATCAAAGCTTTTAATAAATACCGGAAAAATGCACCACAGTATTGATAGTTTTAATCAATATGGCTATACTTTTTAAAATTGTTTTGAGGTTTAGTTTAGAAGAATGCAAAAATACAATCAGAAATATATAAAATCCAGAAATAAGGGAAGAGTTTTAAAACTCCTTATGGATAGAGGTCCTATGTCCAGGGCTGGTATTTCAAAAGAGCT
>JAZFRP010000027.1:0-8903 GCA_036445715.1 Candidatus Humimicrobiaceae bacterium
TCAGACATTCTCACGCTTTCGCTATAAGGCATTATCCCGAGCACATTAAAATCTGCCAATTTCTCCCTGACAAGTTTTTCTTCCCCGGCGGTCTTTATCTTATTTACGACAACATACAGTGTCTTAATACCAAGATCCGTAGCCATCTTCTTAACTGTATGGGCCGTCTGAATGCTCCTGAGTCCGGGTTCGATTACTATTATAAGCATATCCATATTCTCACATGTACCCCTGCCAAGATGTTCAATACCAGCTTCCATATCCAGTATGACAACCTCATCCTGGTTAATGACTAAATGCCTGAACAGGCTTTTTAATATAACATTCTCGGGACAATAACATCCGCTTCCACCTGCTTTTATGGTCCCTGCTACCAGTAGCTTTACGCCGTCAATATCAATTCCTATCTTCGAAGGAATATCTGATACTTTGGGATTAAGTTTGAAATAACCGCCATAGCTTCCCTTTTTTGCACCGGTACGCTCCTCGATAAGTTCTTTCATATCTGTAAGCGGCACTATCTCTGCCGCCTTTAAATAATCAAGTCCGAGAGCCGTACCGAGATTAGCATCAGGGTCAGCATCTACAGCTATTACTTTTTTGCCCTCTTTGGCAAAATACCTTGCAAGGCATGCGGAAAGAGTGGTCTTTCCTACTCCTCCCTTACCCGAAATCGCAATTTTCATATCTCATCACCTTGTTTCGTTTAAACATTTTAAGTCGTTTGTCTCACCAGCTTCCACTGGCACCTCCTCCACCTGAAGAGCCTCCGCCAAATCCGCCGAAGCTTCCTCCAGAAGAGCCTCCTCCGCTCCATCCGCTGCCACTGCTGAATCCGGAGGATCTTGTCCGTTTAGGGATGGTCACGATTTTTTTATCATAAAAACTACAATATTTACATGTCCTCTCAACTTGTTTTTGGCCGGACCTGGTATACGATGCAGCTTTTATTATCTTTGTTTTTATCGTAAGTGCCCAGAATCTTCTACATTGTGGACATCTCCTCTTGAAAAGATTTACTAGAAATACTATTAGGAAGATTATAAAGAATATGGGAAAACAACATATAAAGCCCCAGGGGATCCCTGTGAAAAATCCACCTGAGCTTAAAGAAGGTTCCTGCTCTTCTCCCAAAGTAGTAAGTTCTTCCTCGCCATATATCTGGTTTGAGATAGTTACTACTGCATCATATATGCCGCGGTTATAATTTTCCTCCTTGAAATTAGGGACAATTATCCCATCTATTATTCTACCTGCCTCAAGATCTGTGATGATGCCCTCGAGACCGTATCCGACTTCTATTCTTACTTCCCTGTCAAGAAGAGCTACAAGTATCAATATACCATTGTCTTCATCCGCCTTACCGATACCCCAATATGCAAAAAGCTCAACAGCATATTCTTCTATTGTTATACCTTCAAGACTGTCAATAGTGACTACCGCTATCTCAGCTCCCGTACCTTTTTCTACACCGTCAATAAGCATTTCGAGATCTGAAATGGATGCAGTATCCATAAGTCCCGCAAAATCATTAACATATCCTGTGTAATCCGGATAATCTATATCCTGGGCATAGACAGGACTTAAAAAGTAGATAAGACTGATACTGATGACTACCAGGAAGACTGCAGTTTTTGCTATTTTAACCCGGGCTCTTTTTAACATATATTAATCCAGCTCTAAATCGACTTCAGGTGCTATCTCAGCGCCTGGCAGTGCCTCGAAGAATTCTTTTTCAGTAAACCCGAACCAATTTGCAATTATATTTCTGGGAAACATCTTTATATAAATATTATAATCACCTATAGTCTCATTAAATCTCGATCTTTCAACAGCTATCCTGTTCTCAGAACCTTCAAGTTGAGTCATAAGATCGCTTACGGTCTCACTTGCTTTAAGTTCAGGAGTATCCTCGACAATAACTTTAAAATCATCAATAAAGGACCCGAGTTCCTGCGTCGCACCTTCAAGCTCAGAAGGAGTCTCAGCACTATTGATACTTGCCCTGGCCGCAGTTATCGCTTCAAAGATATCTTTTTCCAATTGCATATAACCTTTTGTGCTCTCTACAAGATTTGGTATGAGATCCAATCTTCTCTGATAGACATTCTGCACCTGAGCCCAGGCTTCATCTATCGTTACTTCTTTGACAACCATATTGTTTCTGGATGAAATGATATATGCCGCAAAACTTAAGCCAACTATGACAATGACCACAATTACCGCCACCACACAGCCGATTGTAAATTTTTTACCCAATTTACCCTCCCTTAATTCTTTTTACAGACTTTGACAACAGCAGGCCTTATGAGAAAATCATCGATCATATAACCTTTCCTTAATACTTCCAGTACCTTCCCGTCATCAACATCTTCTACTGCTTCAGTAATCGCAACCTCGCATACCTTTGGATCAAATTCTTCACCAATAGGCTCTATCACCGTTACATTTTCTTTCTCAAGCACTTCTATTAATTTGTCATGGATCATTTTTATCCCACGGTAAAAATCATCATCTTTCTTCAATTTCTGTCCTGCATCAAGAGCCAGTTCAAAATTATCTATTATTGGAAGTAATTTGGAGACAAGGTCCTTGCTGGCTCTCTTTATATGCTCAAGATGTTCCTTTATCGTCCGTTTTCTGTAATTATCATAATCAGCCTGAAGCCTTTTTATGCGGTCGATATAATCATCTTCAATATTTTTACAATCTTCAAGCTCTTTCCTGAGGACGTCTATCTCGCTTACGAGCTCTTCGATCTCAAGTTCTTCTGTGATCCTCTTTTGGGGACTGCTTTTTTTTACATTTTTTTCTTTGCTGAGATTCTCCTTCATTTTTTCAAATGCAGACAATACCTCATCATCGTGTCCATTGCCGGAATTTTTTTTATTTTTACCTTTTTCAGGTTCTTTTATACCTCTACCCATATTAATAAATACACCACTTTCATTGATCTTAGTAAGAAGGTAAATACATTATATATAGGAAGAAATCTTTTTTAAAGTTTTAATTTGGCCAGGAGCCTGTCGGGAACCAGGATCTTTGGCTTTTGATCAGCTATATTTAAATCAGATCAAGGCCTAAGAAGGAGACGGTAGTATCGCTGATGATGAAAAATGTAAAGATGTGTGAAAATGGCAACTGCCCGAAAGCTTGGACTGGCTTCTAGTTTCTACCGCTGCTTTTTGTAAATATATCGCCTGTTGAGACTATCTCATCAATAAAGAAATGACCGTCACAATCTACAGGGGCAAAATGGAAGTGCACTATTATCTCCTCATTGTTTGCAGCTGAAACATTCTGGATCTTCACACCTATTTTTATTTTTTCACCAGGATCAAGATCCTCTATCAGGGTACCTATCCTCTCCGGTTCCACTATCTCTGTTGTTGTATCATTTGCTACAGTTACTGTATCAATCCCCGTAGTAAGATCGGTAACGGTGACAGTCGAGATTATATTAACAGTCATCACCCTTTTAAGATTGACATCATTTATTGCGGTGTTTTTTGTCGTCTCGGTAACTGTGACAGTTTTTGTCAGCCCATCAGTGCTATATGTTGTTATTTCATCAGTGGTGGTATTTCCATAAGAATTAACCCAGTCAGAAATATAGGTCTCATAAATATTTTCATCAGAATAATAATAACTGCCGCCATTGTCAGGGTTCCATATATGGACTTCCCATAGCGGAGTTATTTCCATTTCTGCATCTGGCTCCGGGCTGAGTTTTATCCATGCCATGATCGGCTGGAGATCAAGGGTCACATTTCCTGTATTAGTTATCTCATAATACTGGTAGAACCATTCCCTGCGGCTTACTGATATATCTGTAAAAGATTCTACTTTTGATATGCTTATCGTATATACCGGTTTCGGGACAGCAAGCACATTGGATGATACCGTATGACCCGCGCTGTCAAGCGTCCAGACTGTATAATAATACGATCTGCCTTCTTCTACATCTTCATCGATATACGAAGTCGTGTTCTTATCATTTAATGTCACAATAACATCATCTTCGGGATATTCAGGATTTATACAGGGATCCTCGACCCTGACTATCTTATATGAGTTGAAATTGTCATCAATACTGGCATTCCAGCTTATATAATTTGCATCGCCATTCTGGTAGCCTGTAAGGTTTGACGGATAAGGGATTATACTATCTTTAAACACTGCTACAGTCTCAAATATTGGTGCAGAGATAAATCCGTCATGAGTAACTGCCCATACTGCGATTTCATTGTCCCCTGTATTAAGTGCAATATCACTAAATATAAAAATTCCTGACGGATTACTATCAACTTCTCCGATTATCTTATCGTTTGCCTGTATAAAGATATGTGAATCAGGTATATAGGTACCTCGTAAATAGACCTGTGGTTTGCTCTCACTTGTATAATAAATTCCATCGATCTCTACCAGGTTATCAGAATTATTGTATAGTGCGAACTCCACTTTCTGTGGAACTATAAGCTCAATTGAAAATTTAGTGGAATCACTGCTCCGGCCGGATGAATTTACTGCAATAAGTTCGACTATATTATTACCCTCGATTATTTCAACACCATTTAATGTTTCAAATATTCCTTTTGAATTTACCTGGACATCGTCCTGGTCCAATGTCCCATTAATATATATTTCTACAGTATTTCCCACTTCAGCACTGCCTTTAAGGAATATTAGCTCCCTGTCACCACTGCCGAATACCTGCTCTCCCGATATATGGGATAATATTACTGGAGCACCAACGAGCCCGTCCTTAAGCTCATTTAATCTGGTATCGATATCTTCTTCCAGGGTATTGCTGTCCTGAACTACGTCAGTGCCTTCCTGGATAGAAGCTACAGCAACGGTAGTATCAATATCTGCACCACCGGAAAAACAACCTGTAGCGTAAAAAACTACAAGCATAACCGTAATTAATGATATAATTATTGTTTTTATTCTTTTCATCATATTCTTAGATAAACATTTTACCAAATATTATAAATTTTTTAAACAAAACATTTATTTATTAGATAAAAGTTTTTTCAAGTATTATTTTCCAATTATTTCCCTCTTCGATCAAATAAAAATATTTTTTATATTGTTTTACCTCCCCGGTCCGGTAAGTTATTTCAAACTCGGCCACAACTTTACTCATCTCCTGTTCATATCCAAGATAAACTGTCTTTGATGTCTTGACCCTATTAATTTCCCCGAGTATTTCTTCAAACTCTTCCATATATTTTTCCCGGCTTACGCTGTTTTTCTCACTTGAGAGTAAAAAATTGGAGTAAATATAATCCGGGTCCTTCTGGTTCAGGCATTCAAGAAAATCTATAACTGCTTTTTCGGGTTCGGTCTTAAAAAAATAGGCTATATCCATACGGCCATCATATTCCCGGCAACCCGACTGAAGAAGGACCGACGAAAGCATAAACACCAGTATTATCAAGATCACAATAAATCTTATCTTACAAGTTCTCATATTGTTAACTTTCAACTCCGAATAAATCCCTTATTTTTTCAAGTGTCCGCCAGTTCCTGGCTTTTTCCCTGAGACCATCGTCACTGTTTACAAGATAGCTTTCCAGTTCCTGCCTGTCCTTAATGTCCCCCAATTCTGAAATATCCATACAACCATATAAAGTTTCAAGCACACTCTCTGATGTAGACAAATATTCATAACCGCCTTCAAGTACAATACCTATCCTGTCCTCACATAAATACTGTGCTAGTACCGATATTGCAATCATTATCTTGCGGTAGGAAACCCCAGTCAGTCCGAGAGAAGACATGGGATCAGAAAAATGAGAATCATAGCCTGCACTTACAAGTATAAGTCCCGGATCAAACCTTTCAACCACCGGTATCATAATATCAATAATGGCAGCTATATAATCATGTTCCTTTGTACCCGGTACAAATGGGAAATTAAGATTATATCCTTTCCCGGTACCATTACCCATCTCATTAAAATCACCGGTCCCGGGATAATGAGGATACTGGTGAAAGGAGATATACAAAACGCTGCTGTCATCATAAAAGATATCCTGAGTGCCATTCCCATGATGCGCATCAAAATCTATTATCGCTATTTTTTCAATTCCATGTTTTTTTTGTGCATATTTTGCTCCCAGGGCGATACTATTAAAAATACAGAATCCGCTTCCCCTGGATGGAAAAGCATGGTGACCCGGGGGTCTTGCAGCGAGGAAGAACTTATCGGATCCGGGATTTGGTCCAAAAATAAGATCCAGTCCCTTAAAGCAACCGCCAACACCAAGAAGTGCACTCTTATATGTATATTTATTGACACCGGTATCCATATCCAAGAAAGAAAGTCCGCCATCCAGGGATAATTTTCTGACAGCATTGATATAGTCTTTGGTATGAGTCATAGCCAACTGTTTTTCATCGGCTTCCTCAGGGGAGACCATGACCAGTCTGTCCTTATGCTGCCATTTTTCCAGAGAGTCCATAATAGCAATAAGTCTTTCCGGATTTTCAGGATGCGATGGGCCATTTTCATGTTTTAGAAAAAAATCATCATAGATAAAATACATATTTATTCCCCTGCCGGTATAAGTCCTGCTCACTTCACAATATATTCTGTAATAGCATCTGCAATATTCTTACCTATTTTTTTTTGGTATCCGGTATGTTCCAGATCTTTTTTTTGCTCTTTATTGGAAATAAAGGCTGGTTCTACCAGCACTGAAGTCATCGATGTGTTTTTAAGGATAGCATAACTTGAACCGTGTACCCTGCAATCAAGTGTTTTAAGACCTTTTATCAACTTATCCTGTATCATATTAGAAAGTTGGAATCCTTCGATCGAATAAGATTTTAAGCCCTTAAAATAATAACAGCTGCATCCATTTGCTTCTGTATCTTGAGAATGATTGAGGTTTATACTAATAAGATAATCAGCGCCACTTTTATTTGCATTCTCTATACGGTCAAAAAGAAATATCCCATGGCTTTCTTCACCACTGGATGTAGTCATTACCCTGAAGCCGGCAGAACTTAGCCTGTCCCGGCAGAAACCCGCAATATTTCTGCATATATACAGCTTTTCCTTTAAAAACCTTAAATCTGTTCCATCATCCATTCCACCTTTATCTTCAGGACCGGTACTGAGATCAAGGATTATACTATATTTATTATTCAGTTTCTTTTTCCCACTATTCTTTATATGCGGAAAGTTAGATGTTTTTTTTGAGACTATTATTCTCTGGATGCTCCTCAGGTGGTGAAGCGTCTGTTTGCCCATTATTCCATCGTCATCAATATTCATATTATCCTGGAATTCTACAAGTGCTTTACGTGTTTTATCACAAAATATACCATTTTCATTAAATGGATAAAAACCAAGTGTCTTCAACCAGAGTTGGAGTGTCTTTACATCATCACCCCTGAATGGAGGATTCTTCAAATACAGGAAACGGTCCCCTATATTATAACCGGCATCTACAAGTTCCTGCCAGGTCTCCCGGTCCACTATGCCGCTCACAAGAAGTCCCCTGTCCTGTTGGAACTTTTTTACTGCATCCTCCGTACAACCACCATAAATACCATCTATATCACTGGTGCCCAGGTCATAATCCAGAAGCTTGAGCCTCTGTTGAAGGTCCGTTACCTTTGCGCCCATTGAATTTTTCTTCATTATCTCAATTTTCAAAATATGGCGCTCCTATTTAAGAAAATACTTATCAACATACATTGAAGCAATAGCACCATCAGACACAGCAGTGATCACCTGTCTCAAAGGAGTGACCCTTACATCACCTATGGCATATATCCCTTCATGCGAAGTCTTCATAGTAGTATCAGTTATTATAAATCCACTTTCATCGGTATCAACAAGGCCCTTTATGGCTTCCGAGTTTGGCTGCAAGCCTACATATTCAAAAGCAGCACCGACTTCAAGTTTTCTTATGCTGCCGTCATTTTTATTCTTGAGAATAATAGCTTCAAGTTTTTCGTCACCTAGAAACTCCTCCACAACCGATGACCATATAAACTCGATCTTTTTGTTCTCTTTGGCCCTGCACTGCAGCATATCACAGGCCCTCAGCTCATCTCTTCTATGCACCAGGTAAACCTTTTTCACAAGATTAGTCAAAAAAAGCGCTTCTTCTACAGCAGTATCTCCTCCTCCGATAACTGCGACTTCCCTGTCCCTATAAAGAGCACCGTCGCATGTGGCACAAAAAGATATGCCTTTTCCCAATAACCCGGTTTCACCTTTTACATTCAATCTGTCAGGTTTGGCACCGGTAGCGACTATTATTGCGCGTGTAGATATTATCTTTTTGGATCCAGTACATTTGAAGCTGTATTTCTTTCCCTCTATCTCTTGGCTTATTTCCTCAATTGATTCTATAGAATGATATTCAAGTATGTCTATATCAAAACTCTTGCAATGGTCCGCAAGGCTTTGTGCCAGATCGAATCCTGTTACACCGTCCTTAAATCCAAGGTAATTCTCTACAAGATCAGTATTTATTATCTGGCCGCCCGCCATATTTGTTTCAATGATCATAAAATCCAATCCTGCTCTTCTTGCATATAATGCAGCACCTAGGCCTCCCGGCCCTGCACCTATTATAAGAAGGTCTGTTCTCAATTCTTCCATATTGATTTCCCCTGACTTTTAGAGTGTTTAATACTATTATAATTAAATCAGCTTTAAAATAAATCAGCAATTTAAATAAATGAGTATTTTTAATGATAATTTATCACCAGGATAGTCTTTATCAAGAATTTAGTATAATTAGCTGAGGTATTTCGATATTGTCTATTGAATGATCATCTTATTATTAAGGTTCGAGTCCCCTATGGGCTACCCATTTTAATACATCAGATAGTCAATAGGTTTATTATACAAATATAAAAAAAATATGTTATAT
>JAZFRP010000028.1:0-6829 GCA_036445715.1 Candidatus Humimicrobiaceae bacterium
TAATAGAGGAATATGATATTGCAGAGAAACAGGGTTTGCTCCCGATCGGACTCAGCGAGGGAGCAGTCCTTAAAAATGATATAAAAAAAAGCAGCCCGATAAACTATAGTGATGTAGATCTTATTGACGGTTCACTTGTCCATAATTTAAGGAAGATCCAGGATAGTCAATACATGTCATAAAATAATAATAGGAAAAGACATATTAGAGTCTTTTTTTACAGCAAAGTAAATGTTATTGTTATTAAATGAAAATAATCCAGACCTCAGATCTTCATTTAAGCTCAAAAAAACCTGAGCGCATAAAAGCTCTGGAAAATATTATTTCCACGGCAATAGAACAAAAAGCAGACCTGATGCTTATATCGGGGGACCTCTTCGATTCTGATGAACAAGCTGATACTTTACGTCCTGTACTTAGGAATATGCTGTCTTCCCTTCCATTTACCATAATCGCGATACCCGGTAATCATGATATGGGATCCTATGGGTCTGACCTCAATTTTGGAAACAGTATCAGGATAATGACTTCAAAACCTTTTGAGATCACGGATCATGAGGATACCAGGCTAATATCAGTTCCTTATTCCAATCAGAATTTTAATGACCTGGTATTTGACCTTAAGAATAAAGTTGATAAGTCCAGGATCAATATTTTAATGCTTCACTGTACGCTTGACATACCATATCTCGGGGAAGAAGAGTATGGCCAGGAGGAAAGACAGGCCTATCTCCCGGTAAATTCCAGGGTATTGGGAGATCTCGGTTTTGATTATATTATGTCCGGGCACTTTCATTCAAGAGTTGTCGAAAATCATATTTCGGATAAGACGGTCTTTATTTACAGCGGAAGTCCGGTATCGGTAACAAGAAAAGAACAGGGCATGAGGAGGGTGACCCTGCTAGACACAAATAAGGTTAAAAACAAGAGACTTAGTTTCCTGGAACTGGATTCATTTTTTTATGACACTATTGAGCTGAACTTCTATCCGGGCAAAGAAGATGAAGTATTAAAAGAATTAGGGGATAGACTGGATAGTTTTAAGGACAAGGATGTTTATCTTGAAGTTAATTTTGGAGGATTTATATCTGTGAGTGAAAAGGATCTAGGAAAAGACATAAATCGGATTATAGATGATTCCGGACTTAAAAGGGACAGGCTTGGTATATCTGAGGAATACCGTGATATAAAAAGTGTATTGGAGGATCCCCTGTATAAAGCGTTTAGAGAAAATCTGGACAATACCGGAAGCTATGACCAGGAGCTAAAGGATAGGATGGATGAGATGGTCATAATGCAATTTTCAAAACTAAATACCCGGAATTGAACATATATTAAATAAAATAATATGAAAATAAAAAAAATATTCATAATAAGATATGGTCCGCTGCAGAACCTGGATCTTGATATCGGTCCGGGACTCCAGGTGATCTGGGGGAGAAATGAAGCGGGAAAGACTCTTACTATTGATGCAATAATAAAGATGATGCTCGAGGGTAAAGTAAGGGATTTTGACAGGATCAATCGTGTCGAAGAGGACCCTGAAGGCTTTATTTTATTTGAAGATACTGATGGCGGGGAAAAAAAGGTCTCTGTAAAAAAAGGCCTGATAAAGCACATATCATTTGCAGGGCTGGATCTTAGGAATATTTTTGTAATAAGGGACAGCGATCTTACACTCAAGCAGGAATGCGGATATTATAAAAGCATAACTGACAGGCTTACAGGTATGAACCTGGAAAAGATCGAGGGACTTATATCAGGGATTAAGGACTTTGGGAGACTGACAAGGCCTTCAAGCGACGCAGATCTATCAGACAGCAAGGATTATGGCAAAATAGCATCACTTACAGGGACAGCCAGGTCCTTTATCTCTGACAGTATGGAATATGCGGACCTGGCAGAAAAGCAGAAGTATGATTTCCTGGAGCTGGATCAATTGAAGCTAAAGCAGGATATTATAGATACCAGGGAAAAAATAGATATGGCTGAAAAATCACAAAACTGGGACAAATACAGGAAAATGTCTAAAAATCTTGACCTTCTTAGTAGATCCTGGCAAGACTATCAGGAGCTAAAGGATTTCAATCAGGTAAACAATAATAAAATAACAGAGCTTAAAAATGAAGTAGACTCAATAGATAAGAGTATAGACGAACAAAAAAAGGATTTTGAAAAGAAAAATAATAAGAAGGAAACAGTTGACGATGAAATCATGGAGATCCAGTCCAGGCTGGGACCAATGGAAAACAGAAAGAAAGAGGTAGACAAAGTATTAAATGAGCTCGAGATATATAATCGCCGGAAGAGCGAGGAAACCAGGGAAGTTGGGATATTTCCAAAAATACTTGCAGTTGTTTTTCTTGTGCTGGCCCTTGCCAGTTTCCCGCTTGTATATTTTCTAACAAAAGATATATTGGTTTCGTTTATCCCGCTGGTTTTGTTTTTCCTCGGGGCAATTGGGACGATTATTTATATAAGCAGGGCAGGCAGGGGGAAAAGTAAGTTCAGGATAAGCGGCAGTATTATTGAAAGTGAATTTAAAAAGCTTGGATTTAAGATAAAGGGTCCTGGCGATATATTCCCTGCAGCAAGTGCTTTTGGGGAACAGTATCATAAAATATCCCAGAAAAAAGATATACTCAGTGATCAGGCAAGGCTTCTTGATGCACAGCTCTCAGAGAGTTCAATAAAGATAAAAAATGATGAAAACAGGAAAAGATCATCAATAATTGAAAAAGAAAAATTTTTTAGTGTTCATAATATTTATTCAGTAGATGAATTCAGGGAAAAGTCCGGGATGAGAAACAGGGCCGAATCCAATGTTTTGTCCGGGATCAGGACAATGTCTGATCTTTCCGGGACCGGATCAGTGAGCGGGGTAAATAGTGAAGAAGTGGATATTGGATTTGATAAGCTTTCAGGTAAAATAGACGGATTAATTGAACATTGGAAGGAAGAAGCAGGTAAGTTAAAACCCACTTACGATCCCGGTAGTAAAAAAGATAAAAATTTTGATCCGGAGGAGTATAGTAAACTAAAAGATAGTTTATTAGAACTTCAGGATAAGGAAGATCTGTATGACCGGAAGCTTGATGAACATAGAAGCAATTTGAATGACTTCCAGAGGAGGTTCTCACAACTCAATATTGAACCCTATCTAAAAGAATTTAATGCCGTAAATATCAATACCCTGGAAAAATTAAAAGAATCAAATGATATTGCAGGAAGTTTTATAGAGATCATTGAAGGCGAGTATAATATTTCTATAGAGGCTTTAAAGATTTTTGAAGATATAAAAAGTCAGGAGGAAACCAAGATCTCAGATCTTTTCGAAAAGCTGGGCGTGTCCGGTGTATTTGAGGAGATAACTGAAGGAAAATATACCGGTGTACATTTCGATGGTGACCTACAGTCTGTAAAAGTCATAGATAAATATGAGAGGGAGCTCGAGGCTTCCAAACTCAGCAAGGGTGCCTATGACCAGCTTTTCCTGGCAATCAGGATAGCGATAGCGGAAGAGATGCTTGGTGAGGGAAAGGGTTTCTTTGTGATGGACGATGCTTTCCTTGCATCGGACAGTTACAGGATAAAAAATCAATTTAAGATACTTAAAAAACTTGCTGACAGGGGCTGGTCCATATTATATTTTTCAGTTAAGGATGAAGTAAAGGACCTTGCAGCTAAATTTTCAAAAAACAAAGTACTTGAAATATGAGATAAACATTACTATTTGAGGGAGCATCTATGGCAACTAAAAATTTTGATTTTAACCCGGAGTACTATGATCTCCAGGTCGATTGGAAGAAAAGATTTGAGAAGGAAAAGGATTTCTATGATGGAATATTTAGCAGGACCAAAATATCAAGCGTACTTGATATAGGCTGTGGGACCGGCCACCATGCAGAGTTCTTTGCAGGATATGCTGATAGGGTGGTAGCAGTGGATCCTGACCAGGACATGATAGATTATGCAGGTAAAAATGTAATAAAATCATCAAAAGTCACTATCTACAGGGCAGGTTTTGAAGAACTGGATAGTTTACCTGAAGGAAAATTCGACCTTATCACAAGCCTTGGGAATACGATTGCAATACTTGGTGATAAGAGAAAAATTAAGCAAGCATTAAAAAAGATCAAATCCAGGCTTTCTGAAAACGGTATTGTGCTCCTCCAGTTTTTAAATTTCAGCTCCAAAGTAATCGAGGATAATAATTATTACCAGCCAAAAGTATTTGAGAAAGACGGTAATACATTTATATTTATTAAGCACTTCCAGTATGGGAGACAGAAGACCAGGGTTGATTTCATTATTACTGAGCTTAAAAACAATAAAGTCAAAGACTTTTATGTAAATTCAACCTATCTTGCAACACTAAAAACCGGTGCATTTAAAAGTATGGCCAGGAATTCAGGATTTAAAGAAATAGAGTTATTAGGACCTGGAGGAAAGATAGCATTTGAACCCAGTAAGCATATAAGTCTCTATGCACTATTGTCGAGGGAGGAGAAATAATGGAAAAGTTAAAAAGATTTGGCGTATCCATTGAAGAGAAGCTGCTTGAGAAATTTGACCAATATATAAGTAAAAAGAAATACCATAACCGTTCTGAGGCTTTAAGGGACCTTATTCGCAAGGAGCTGATAGATGAGAGCTGGTCAGACAAAAATATGGAAGTTGCGGGTGCAGTGATAATTGTATATGACCATCACCGTAAGGAACTTGTCGAGAATCTAGTCGGTATACAGCATAACTACCATGACATAATAATATCATCACAGCATGTCCATCTCGACCACCATAATTGCCTTGAGATCATAGTAGTAAAAGGTGGGATACGTAAAGTGTATAAGCTTGAGGAAGAATTAAAAGTAGCTAAAGGTGTTAAACACGCTGCCCTGTCCAAGTCTACTCTGGCAAAGGATATTTAAGTATTATTGATCGTATTCCTGTCCGTATCTGCAGTATTCCATTATGGGGCATATTGTACACTTTGGCCTTCTTGCAATACAAATACTTCTTCCATGTGCCACTATCTTATGCGAAAAAACAGTTTGTTTTGCTTCCGGCACTATTTTTTTCAGGTCAAACTCTATCTTATCCGGATTTGTGTTCAATGTCAGGCCTATGTGATGAGAAATCCTCTTCATGTGAGTATCTACTACTATTACTGCTTTGCCAAAACAATCACCCAGTACCACATTTGCTGTTTTCCTACCTACTCCGGGAAGTGATACCAGGTCTTTCATATTGCCCGGAACTTCTCCATTAAAATCTTTGATAAGAGCTCTTGCGGCCCCCATTATATTTTTTGTCTTATTCTTAAAAAAACCTGTCGTCCTGATATCCTGTTCAAGCTCACCAGGATCAGCTTTTGCAAAATCATGTATTCCTTTGTATTTTTTAAAAAGCCCCGGGGTTACCTTGTTTACCTGTTTGTCTGTGCTCTGGGCCGCAAGTATTGTAGCTACGAGCAGCTGAAAGGCATCCCTGTGGCCCAGCGTAGTCTCAAGGACACCCGGGTATTGTTTTTCAAGAAGTATGGCAATTTTATCAATATTTTTTACTGCGGGAGAAAATAAACCTATATCCATATTAAACCTCTATTATCCCTTTCCTGTCCTTAAAATATTCTTTAATTATAATATACTGACAGCCTTCTTATTGCTTTTATCTTTTCAGATCTACCGACCTTGCTTTCCTTTAATGCATCGTGGAGTATATCGATGGATTTATTGTATGTCTCTTTGTCAACAGGAAATGGTATGCCGTCTTTTCCTCCATGTGCAAAACTAAACCTTACAGGGTCCTTGATGCTGTATTTCTCGCCGTATATAAGCTCTGATATCATTGCCAGGGATCTCACTGTCTTGGGACCTATGCCCGGCATGGAGATAAGTTTTTCAAAGCCCTCCGGTTTTTGTTCATATGTTGATATAAAGATCTTCTCGAGCCTTCTGAGCTCTATATCACCGAGATTAATATAATGCCTTTTTGGCATATGGAATTTTGTCTCCTGGTACTTTTTTATCTTCTCAAGGTCCTTAAGTATCAGCTTCGGCCTCATATGTGATATTTCTGTAATAGTGTCCCTTGCCTTATTGCTTTCTTTTGCTATAAGATTAACGGTACTTCCTTTGCCGTCACAACAGATCGCCTTATGGGGTTCGCATACGAAATCATCAATCTCATTACTTGACCAATGGTATCTCCTTGCCATCCTGTTTGTATCATTCATGCCCTGTTGGATAACGGACCAGTTCTCTCCGCTTTCTGTAAAAAAGAAGCAGTGGTGATAAAGCTGATATCCATCTTGAAGCGCACTGCTGTCAACTTTTGCAACAATTTTGCTATTATAGACAAGATGTGAGAAGTCTGTTCCGGTTTTCTCTGAAGCTGTGATTATTTCTGAGGGAGTTTTACGAGAAGTACCACCCTTGCCGCCGGCTACAAAGAATCCAAAATCCTTTTCCAGTCCTTTTACTGATTCCTTTACGGCTCCACATACGGTAGTCGTCACTCCGCTTGAGTGCCAGTCAAAACCAAGCACACAGCCAAAAGCCTGGAACCAAAAAGGATCAGAGAGCCTGAGCAGCACTTCATCTGGTCCATATTCAGAGACCATCACCGATAATATTTCCCTGGACAGATTAGTCATTCGGCTAAATAACCACCTGGGCGCTTTACCTCCGTGGAGGGGAAGATTGACTGTTCCGGTTCTCATAGTTCTTTTCCTTTTCCGGTAAGCGGAACAAATGCTACATTGCATAATTTGATTTTTTTTATGCTGCCTGCTGTCTTTATTATCTTAAATAGTTCCTGGTTCCAG
>JAZFRP010000029.1:0-3923 GCA_036445715.1 Candidatus Humimicrobiaceae bacterium
TAAGGATAGAGATTATTATTTTAGAAAAGGATTTTTTATGGTACAGGAAAAGATAGAAAAATTTGAAGGTTTTTTTAAGGAAACTATTGATTTTTTTACGGAACTAAAAATTAATAATGACAAATTATGGTTTGACTTGCATAGAGGACTCTATGAAGATTATGTGCTGGGTGCAGCCAAAAGTTTCATTGTAGCTATGGGAACCAGGTTAAAGGAACTTTCACCCATGATCATTGCAGATCCCAGGACCAATAAATCTTTATTCAGGATAAACAGGGATATGAGGTTCAGCAAGGACAAATCTCCATACAAGACCCACATGAGTACAATATTCTGGGATGGAGACCTGCCCAGGATGGAATCATCTGTCTTTTATTTTCACCTTGAACCGCCCCGCATATCCCTTGGAGTAGGTATATATAAATTTACCAGGCCCCAGCTTGAGGAATACAGGAATTCTGTAGTGCATCCAAAATATGGTAAGCAGTTAAGCGGGATATATAAAAAGGTCACTGGGAAAGGGTATGAGTTTAGTGGGAAAAAATATAAAAAGATCCCTGTGGGGTTTGATCCTGAACATCCAAGTGCTGATTTCCTGCTTTATGAGGGTATACATGTCGGTAAGGATTTTGAAATACCTGAAGAATTTTATTCTGAAAGATTTATAGATTTTTGTTATAAGCCTTTTAAGGATATGCTGCCTGTCCAGCAGTGGTTATCAGAGCTGACTAAGAGGGCATGATAAATATATATTATTCCCAATTAAAGGGTCCGGTTATTTATATACTCTTTTTTCTATGATCTTTCCTATTACCAGGTACCTGAAAATCTTACCCTTATAGCTTTTGACAGCGGCCACAATGGCATAGATAGAAAAGAAAAACCAGAGTGGGAAATAGAAGTTAATGATAACCATTGAAACCCAGAAAAACGCACCGGGCTCTCCACCGCTGGTTGCATTGGTTAATATCAGGGAAACAGCCATAAGTATAAGGCCTATGAAGATAGACAGCATTAATAGTAAAAAGAATAGGAGCTGGAAAAATATTGCCTGGATCGCATTATATCTTACAAATTTTGATTTTTCTTTCTGTGTAAACCATATTATTATGGGAGCCAGTATCCCTATATTCGGGATGAGGATTGCCAGATGTGCAAACATAGACAAAAGTTTATCATCGGATTTTAGTTTTTCTTTCATATTTTTCCTTAATTTTTTGCCTTTAAAATAAATAAAAAAATCTTCGTAAATATTATTTAAGGGTATTATTGTTTATTACTTATTACAAGTAAAACTGTAATAATTGCCGGTGGCTTGTACAAAAATTTGACTCTATTATACCCAAAAGCTAGAATATGCCTATCTATCAAATCAAGAGGAGGAAATTATATGGGCGTATTGGTTTTACTCGAAGTACAAGTCAAACCTGAAGAGATTTCTAATATGAAGGAGTTTATGGCAGAGATAATTCCAGATACCCGTACATATGAGGGTTGCCAGAGGATAGATGTCTATTTTGATACCGGGGATAAAGCCAGTATGGTTGCAGTTGAATACTGGGATTCTCGCGCCCACTATGATAAATATCATACTTGGCGCAAAGAAACAGGAGTTTTAGATAAAATAGGTACAATGATTACCAGGCCGCCAAGTGTGCGATATTTTGAAAGAATTAATGCTTAGCATTTGTATGCAATAAGAGTTTTATGGAAAATCCAGCACCTTCAGTAGAGTGTGGGTAAATAGCAGTGTTTTCTCCAGGGATTATCAGATAATCAGTTATACCAGTCCGTACATCTTTTAACTCAGTCTGTATTTTTCAGGAAGTATGATTTTATTAAGTTATCTTTTTCTTTAACGGTCCAAACTGAATAATTCTTGGATTTCATCGTATCAATACCGGGAGCTGGCAGGAATGTAGTTATAAGTTCAATAATCGCACCTTTTTTAAGATTCTTTACTGCCTTAAGGATGGCTACTATTGTCATCTGGTCTTTATCTTTTGATTTTTCTTCATTGATTGAAACTGTGATCTTATCAGTAGAAAACCAATCCGGCTTATCTTTAAAATATTCTTCATCTTCATAATGATCATCAGTTACTTTTTGTCCTACTGCTTTTTGTATTTTATTTATCAATTCATCAAGAGGTATATTACCAACAGAAGAGATATTTTTTAAGGTCGCAATCTTACCTATTGATTTCCTTAAGACGGGATTTCTCAGCTTCTTAAATGGTGGAGCAATACCGATCAGAGTTTCTTCAAGCTCCGGATATGCTTTCAATAGGTCGAATACTTTCGTAGATGGTTTTATTTCAATATTTGTTTCAGGCATTTGATCCTCCAAATGATATAATACTAATACTGTAGTAATAGTATTATGTCACAGGAATAGTAATTCCTCAAATTTCTTTGCTTCTTTTATATTTTCTATTAAAATATAAATTCATTCTAATCAATTAAATAAGACAATTAGATGATAAACATAGTCCTTATATCCATAAGTCTGGCAATGGACTGTTTTGCAGTTTCCATTGCAGGCGGAGCCACCACTTACAAGCCAAAAATAAGTGATGCCTTAAAAATCGGGGCGTCCTTTGGATTTTTCCAGGCAGTAATGCCGCTGATCGGATGGTCCATTGGATTAAGTTTTAGAAACCTGATTGAAAATGTAGATCATTGGATAGCTTTTTCTCTTCTATTGATTATTGGAGCAAAAATGCTCTATGAAGCATTAAAAAAAGGTCCTGAAAATAAAAAGACAAATATAACAAGACTGCCAACTTTATTAATACTGTCAGTAGCTACAAGCATTGATGCACTGGTGGTAGGAATAAGCATATCGATATTAAATATATCAATATATCTATCAATTCTAATCATAGGTTTATTTGCTTTTATCTTTTCAGTTTCTGGTTATTTTCTTGGACATAAAATTGGAAAATTCATCGGTAAAAAGGTTGAGATAATTGGAGGAATAATTTTAATTGGCATGGGTATTAAGATATTAATGGAACATTTAATTTAAAAGGTTAAAATACAGATCCTGGCTATGTGTCAGTAATGAGAACCACCTTACCTGCATATCCACCACGGTCAAGTAATTCGTGAGCACGAGCAGCCTCGACCAATGGAATGCGCTCCGCCACCACCGGATTGATGCTGCCTGCTGCCACCAGGTCAAGGAGCTCTGTCAGTGTTTTACGGTACCAGTCATTGTCCTTTCCAATATCCGGGGTCAAAGGCGTTTTCTTGCCATCCGGGATAACTTTGAGCAGAAATACCATCAGTATAGTGAATGGAATAACCCGCAGTCCTGCCTTCTTGGTTGCGGCCACACCGAACCACACTAACCGCCCGCCTTTCCGTAAAGCCCGGTACGAACGCCAGACCTGCATTGCACCACCAATGGGATCGAACACAGCATCTACTCCATCACCGGTAATATTGCGAATGCGTTTAACAAAGTCTTCAGAGCGATAGTCAATCGGTGTAGCTCCAAGTCCGGACACGAGTTCATGGTTATGCTTGGAAGCTGTGCCATACATCTCTAAACCCGCCAATTTACCGAGCTGTAAAAGGGCAGTTCCCACACCTCCCGCTGCACCATGGACAAGAATGCGTTCGCCTTTTTGCACTTTAGCAGTTTGGTGTAATGCTGCATGCGCAGTAAGGTAGTTCACTACCAGGCAAACAGCCTCAGCAGGATCCACACCAGGAGGGACAACCACCAATTCGCTGACAGAAAGGCAGATGTACTCTGTGTAACCACCACCGACTCCAAGAGAGAAAGTCCCGCCGGCAACCATCTGCCCGGGCTTGATATTGGAAACCCCTTCACCCAGCTTGTCCACCATACCAACGATGTCCTCACCCAGGGTGAATGGTATTCGCGGAGTCCCGGGGAACGAACCTGAGCGT
>JAZFRP010000030.1:0-4313 GCA_036445715.1 Candidatus Humimicrobiaceae bacterium
TGAGAAAAACTTTTTTAAAAAATAAAAATTTTGACGATAATGAGATAGAATTAAGAGTAGAAGGCCAGCATATAAAAATAAATGAAAATAGAATAGATTTCAGGGTCATTAATGACGGTACAATAGAAAATTTGAAAAAGAAAACACTGAAAATTTTTAAATCCGTCAAAAAAAAGAATAAAAATGGAAAAGAAGAGATTTAAACTAGTATCTAATTATTCTCCGCAAGGTGATCAGGGTAGCGCGATAGATGAATTGACAAAGGGTTTGAATGAAAATTGTAAATTCCAGAGTCTACTGGGAGTCACCGGGTCAGGAAAGACTTATTCTGTTGCCAATACAATAAATAATATCCAGCTTCCAACTCTTGTGCTTGCTCCCAATAAAACACTGGCTGCCCAATTATGCACTGAATTCAAGGAGTTTTTCCCGGATAATGCAGTAGAGTACTTTGTCAGCTATTATGACTACTATCAGCCGGAAGCCTATCTTCCCGGTAAGGATATGTATATAGAAAAAGACACCCATATAAATGAAGAAATCGAGAAGCTAAGACTTGCTACAACAAATTCACTTTATACCAGGGAGGATGTCATAGTCGTCGCGAGTGTATCATGTATTTATGGGCTGGGATCTCCATCTGAATACGGCAAACAAAGGGTAGTACTTAAAACCGGTAGAGGTCTTAACAGGGAGAAACTTATTGAAAGGCTTGTCAATATCCGTTATGAAAGAAATGAGTATGAGTTCTCAAATGGAAAATTCAGGGTCAAGGGTGATACTATCGAAGTTTATCCTGCTTATCAGGATAGGGCGGTAAGGATACAATTATTTGGTGATGATATTGAAAGAATGGACGAATTTGATCCCGTTTCCGGTGAGATATTTGAGAAGAAAGATGTTTATATTATCTCGCCAGCAACCCATTTCCTGGCTACTGTGGAATGGGTAGAGAGGGCATTGGTGACCATAGAAGAAGAACTTGAAGAGAGGATTAATTTTTTTAAGGGGGAGGGAAAACTTCTGGAAGCCCAGAGAATAGAATCCAGGACAAGATATGATATGGAAATGATCTCAGAACTGGGTTTCTGTGGTGGTATTGAAAATTATTCACGCCATATATTGGGAAAAAATCCCGGAGAGGCGCCAAATACGCTTATTGACTTTTTCCCGGACGATTTTCTTACCATATTAGATGAATCACATATTGGAATACCACAGATCCGGGGGATGTATAAAGGCGACCGTTCCCGCAAGCAGACACTTGTCGATTACGGTTTCAGGCTTCCTTCTGCTCTTGACAACCGACCTTTGAAATTTAGAGAATTTGAAGAAAAAATCCAAAGAGTTATTTTTACATCTGCTACTCCGGGACCTTATGAAAGAAAGATAAGCGGTAGGATAGCGGAACAAATAATAAGACCCACCGGGCTCATCGATCCAGAAGTGATCATTAGGCCTTCAAAGGGGCAGATAGACGATCTTATTTCCGAGATAAGGAAAGTAGTAAAAAATGGTGAAAGAGTGCTCATTACAACATTGACTAAAAAGATGTCAGAGGACCTTACGGATTATTTATCCGGACATAAGATAAAAGTGAGGTATCTGCACTCTAATATAGATACACTTGAAAGAATTGAGATCCTCCGTGACCTGAGGTCCGGAGAATTTGATGTACTTGTTGGGATAAATCTCCTCAGGGAAGGACTTGACCTCCCAGAAGTCTCACTGGTGGCTATTCTTGATGCTGACAAAGAAGGATTCTTAAGATCCGAAATATCACTGGTCCAGACTATCGGGAGAGCAGCAAGAAATGTAAACGGTAAGGTGATTATGTATGCTGATACTATTACAAAATCGATCAATAATGCAATAAATGAGACTAAAAGAAGAAGAGAGATCCAGACAAGATTTAATCTTGAAAATAATATTGTTCCCCAGACGATCAATAAAACGATTTCGGATATACTATATTTAAGTGGCATAAAAACGGGGGGGAAAGATAATAAGGGGATCACCGGGACAAAACCTGAAAAAAGATTGTCAGAGAATACCATCATGGATATGGATCTGTCAAATATAGCCAATGTATTATCCGGATTAGAAGAGGAGATGTATATTGAAGCCAGGGACCTTAACTTTGAAAAAGCGGCAAACATAAGGGATGAAATAAAAAGGATAAAAAAGATTACAAATATTGAAACTGCAGGAAAAGGTAATGAAAGAAGAAATATACATAAAAGGCGCAAGAGAGCATAATCTTAAAAATATAAATTTAAAGATACCCAGGGAGAAGTTCATTGTCTTTACAGGGGTAAGCGGTTCAGGTAAATCATCACTGGCATTTGATACGATCTATGCTGAAGGGCAAAGAAGATACGTGGAATCCCTCTCGTCTTATGCACGCCAATTCCTTGGACAGATGGATAAGCCGGATGTTGACCTGATAGAGGGTCTTTCTCCGGCAGTTTCAATAAACCAGAAAGGTGTTTCAAAGAATCCACGATCTACAGTCGGGACAATAACTGAAATATATGACTACCTTCGTGTGCTTTATGCAAGAATAGGAATACCTTATTGCTATATTTGCGGAAAACCAATAGCCAGGCAGACTGTTGACCAGATAGTTGACAGGATAATGGAATTGTCCGGGGGTACAAAGTTCCAGGTACTTTCGCCGGTTATAAGGGGCAGGAAAGGCGAATACAGCAAAACTTTTGAAAATATTAAAAAAGATGGTTTTTTAAGAATCAGGGTAGATGGTGAGATATATGAGCTTGGCGAGGATTTCAACTTAAGTCTTGATAAGAATATAAAACATAATATCGAGATAGTGGTGGACAGGCTGATAATGAAACCCGGGATCAACAAAAGACTGGCTGAGGATATCGAGATATCCCTTAAAGAAAGCGGGGGGACAGTATATATACAATTGATGGATAATGATGAGATCATCAGTTTTTCAGAAAATTTTTCCTGTGTGGATTGCGGTGTCGATTTTGAAGAGCTGACTCCCAGGATGTTTTCATTTAACAGCCCATATGGAGCATGCCGTGAATGCAGCGGCCTGGGAATTAGCAAAAAAATAGATCCGGACCTCATAGTTGAAAATCCTGAACTCAGCATAACTGATGGCGCAATTCCTTTTTTTAATATGAGCTACTCTAATTATTATTCACAACTTATAAAAAGTCTTGCAGATGAATATGGTTTTGACCTGGATGTCCCCTTCAGGGAACTGGATCCTGAGAACCAAAAAGTAATACTTTACGGAACAAATGGCAAGAGGATCAAGGTAAGGTATAGAAATCATAAAGGACATATTAGATTTTATTCCCTCAAGTTTGAGGGGCTTGCGAATAATCTTAGCCGCAGGTATCTGGAAACAGAATCAGACCATCAGAGAAACAAGATCGAGAAGATGATCGCCAGTACGCCCTGCCGCAGCTGTAATGGTAAAAGACTTAAACCTGAGAGTCTTGCTGTTAGAGTAAATGGGAGCTCTATTGCGGATTTTTGTTCACTTACCATAGAAGAGAATATAGGATGGTTAAACAAAATAAAACTATCTGAAAGAGAAATAATAATAGGAAAGCGGCTGATAAAGGAAATAATCGAGCGTTTGAATTTTATGAAAGATGTAGGCCTTGGTTACCTTACTCTTGACAGAAAAGCCGGCACACTTTCGGGAGGGGAATCACAGAGGATAAGGCTGGCAACACAGATCGGGTCCGGACTTGTCGGAGTACTCTATATACTTGATGAGCCGAGTATCGGACTCCACCAGAGGGATAATAAAAAGTTAATAAAAGCCCTGAAAAGACTAAGAGATCTTGGAAATACAATAATTGTAATAGAGCATGATGAAGAGACTATGAGAGAAGCTGATCATATAGTAGACATAGGCCCGGGCGCCGGAATTCATGGTGGAAGAATAGTGTTTAATGGCAGGCTTGAAGATATATTTGATTGTTCCGGTTCGATAACCGGAAAATATCTCAATGGTGAAAAGAATATCCCGGTTCCCACAAGCAGAAGAAAAGGTAATGGTAAAAACATATTGATTCGTGGAGCCAGGCAGCATAATCTGAAGAATATTGATGTTTCTATAGAGCTTGGCAAAATGGTAGCGATAACCGGAGTATCAGGGTCAGGTAAAAGCACCCTGGTAAATGAAGTACTGTTTCCCGCACTTTCTAATAAATTAATGCGCTCAAGACTCCGTCCCGGTGCGCATGATGGGATCTCAAATTCTGATAATCTGGATAAAGTCATCGTAATCGACCAGTCACCAATAGGAAGAACACCCAGAT
>JAZFRP010000031.1:0-2013 GCA_036445715.1 Candidatus Humimicrobiaceae bacterium
TTGCTCTTTACTTGTATTGATTCTATTTCACTGTATCTTTTTACACTTTTTTTCTTATCACGATACTCTATTTTAAAGATCCTACCCATAAGATTTCCTATGCTTCCAGATTTTGCAGCTGTGATTATATCCTGCGGAAAACCCTCGTTAAAATAACCACCGCCAAGTTTCCTTGAGAAGATCTGGGTAAGTTTATACATATCATCTTCTTTTACCTGATAATTTTCCGGATCATTATAATACTGGTCTATATATTTTCTATAAATTTTTATCACTATAGCTACATATTCCGGTGATTTCATCCTCCCCTCAATTTTTAAGGCCGTCACTCCGGATCGTATGATCTCAGGTAGTATATTTAAGGTACATAGATCATTTTTGCTTAATAAATATGAAGGTGAACCTGTAAGGTAGTTAAAACTATCACCCTCCTTAGATGCCAACATGAATTTCATCCTGCATGGTTGACTGCATCTTCCCCTATTGCCACTTCTCCCACCTACAAAGGAGCTAAAATAACAGTTCCCGGAATAGCAATAGCATTGTGATCCGTGTCCGAAAACTTCAATATCTATATCAATATTTTCTTTAGCCTTTTTGATCTCATCAAGAGTCATCTCCCTTGCCAGGACAACTCGTTTAAATCCTACTTTCTTTAATAATCTTAAAGACCTGTGGTTATGTATATTCATCTGTGTGCTTGCATGTACCGGAACTATGCCCCGGTAAAGATCAGAAACAATTTTGTATAATCCAAAATCCTGTATTATTATTCCATCCCTGCAAATAGACAGGTATTTATTGAGAAAATGAATCATTCCGGGGATCTCATCATCTTTCAATATAGTATTTAGAGTAAGATATATTTTTACACTTCTTTTATGTGCAATAGCAGCAGCATTTATTAATTGGTTGAGATCAAAATTATCTGCATATGCCCTGGCCCCGAACTGTTTGTAACCCAGGTATATTGAATCAGCCCCTGAATTAAGGGCAGCAATAAACTGCTCCCATCCCCCGGCGGGTGCTGCTAATTCTATTTTTTTAATATTTGATGACATTTTAATATGCAATTATTGGTCCATTATATCTGAACTTATTTTAGTGCAGTTATGGTCGACCGGGTATTTAATAAATATTACCCATATTATTAACCGGAAGTTCTTCTATGCCTGTAAAATCCGGAACCTTCTATTATCCGGACACCGTTTTTCTCCAGTATATCGCTATAAATATTCAATCCGATTGAATCACAGGCCATATGTCCACAGATAATAGTATTTAATCTATTCTTCTTGATAGCTTTTATATTTTCAAGGCTGTAGTGCATGGCAATAATAGTATTTATGCCAGCTTTTTTCAGGTACTTGAATATATCGGAATCCGGGTCCACCCCTCCTGTCATGTCGACCATTATCTTTCCAGGATGATCATTAATATTTGTATTTTTTATAATAAATGGCCCATCTCCTGAAGCAGAAGTCTTAATACATTCAGGTAATAACTCAATTTTCTTAAAAATATCTCCAACAGTCATAAAAGAATGTTTCTTAAGTATTTTTTCAAAAAAATCCTGTACAGCATTGTCTATAGCTGTGTGAATACACATGACTGGTAGTTCAAGTAATTTCGAGGCGTTTTCGACTGCAAGAAAATTCTGGGACCGGAGATATATATTTTCCTCTTCGATCATCCTCTCTATTATCCCATCTGCTATCTTCTGATTAACTCCATATCTTTCCCAGTTATACTTCTGAATATCAATAACATCAGTTAATCTATATGCGCCTGAGCCTATAGGGTGATGCGATATTATGCCATCAATCCCTGCACCATTATCATTTAATTCCCTGACGAGCAGAAGCTCGCTTACTCCAACATCGACGGCTATATATACCTTCTTTATTTCCAGGCCGGGATCACCGTTGATTATAGTACAATCGCTATAGTCCAGGTCTGATTTCCCGGAATCCTGGTAATTTCTTATATCACACTCTCTGCCAAGCTTTATGC